>NZ_JBNCAB010000015.1:0-109060 GCF_049805555.1 Burkholderia sp. DN3021
GCGCATTGCTGACCATCCGATCAACCGCATCGACGAACTGCTGCCGTGGAACGTGGCTCTGTCGCTGCCGTCTACTGCTCACGTCGTGCCCATCCGATAGCATCGCGACTCCCCGTCGTCGTCGACCTACGCTACGGTGCTGATCGAGTGCTTACGCACTAACCGAGCTACGCGTGCCGAGCGGAATGGTCAGGCCTGCCAGTATCCCGCTGCTACCGTTGCTGGCGAAGTCACGAAATCCGGTGACGTAGATCGACATGTTGCGCACCGGGACCGAATAGCTGGCGGAGAGGATATGCGTGTGCTGTGCCGGCTGGAAATAAACGGCGCCACCCAGTGACGCGTTCCGGGCTACCGTGCTTCCCGGCGGAACGTACAGCCTGATCGGGCTCGGAGCGCTGTCACGGTAGACTCCCGCGTACGCGGCGCCCACAGAGCCGAACCGCCCCAGCGACAGGCCGACGCTGGCGTTGAGCCGCAGCCGTGGAACCGGGTCGCCGTTCATCGCCGCAATGTCCCGGAAGTCGTGGCCAGCCACCGATACGGAGGTGCTGAAGCTGAACACAGCGCCGAGGCGCTGGACACCGACGGAAAGCTGCGTACCGGTGCCCCCGGAGCCAGTGCTGGCCGCTGCTGCGACGTTGAGCATCGCGAGATTGCCGACATTCACCACGAGGCCGCTGCCCGCCATGAACGTGCCTGCGGTGCCCTCGGCGCTGGCTTCCACGGTCAGCGCCGAGGACAGGCCGCGACGCCAGGTCGCGGTGGCCGCAAAGTTGCCGTAGTCGTTGCTGAGCAGGCCCCAGTTGCGTCGCACGGCGCCCGCTTGCACGGAGAAGGTCTGCAGACCCGGAGCAAGCAGCGCCGAGCTGGCATAGAAGGGTAGCGTTGCGACCACCTGCCGGCCCAGCGCGTTGGTCAGCGTCATCGAAATCGTGCCGGCCCCTGTCACCACCGGCAGTTGCGGGATCTCGAAGGGCCCCGCCTCGACCTCGTGCGAGAACAGCCTGATACCGTTGGCCAGCACGTCCACCGTGGAAGGGACGGCGGCCGAGCCGCTCACCAGAGGCACCGGAAAGGTCACGAGATCGGGCCGCATGCTGAAGTCCGAGGTGATCTGTGCCCCCCCAAGGCGAACCGGACGCGTCCAGCCCAGGCCGCCCGTGATGAAATCGCCCAGGCGATAACGGCGCAGCGTATCGGGGTCCGACAACGTGTAGGTCGAGTCCAGGCGTATCGCCGATTCCGTACCGGGGCCGCCCGGACCACCACCGGCATAGGCCAGCAGTCCCGAGCTGACGACCCCCCAGCGCGAGAACGCCCGCAGGTCAAACAGCCCGTTGGCGACATTCTGGCGACCAGTGCCGGTGCCGGTGATGTCATAGTTGAGCGTTGCACCCGTGCCGCTCTCGACGGTACCGCCGCCGGAGTTTCCCTCTGGTTGCAGTAGCGCCGGCAGCAGGCGGTCATTGGCAGCGGTGACGTATAGCGTCTGGCTCGTCTGAACGAGACGCCAGGTCAACCCCGGTAGGTCGGACAAGGAGATCAGACCGTCAGGCCCGGAGGCGATGGCGTCGGGCACCCGGAAGCCGAGATCATGCAGTTCTCCTCGCCGCGCCAGCAGCGCGCCGTCGCGCAGTGTGAACTCGCCGATCTTGTCGGTGGAATGGCCATTGATCTGTACCTCCAGCAGCAGCGTCTGCCCGGCGGCTTCGGTCAGTCGCGGCATGATGGTCAGCACAAGCATGATGATCGTCGCACGGCACAGGCGCATGGCGGCCACGCGCGGGCGATCAGGGACCGGCAACAACAGGAACCGGCTGGTCGACGACACCGGTGTCCGCGTGCGCGGTGAGGCGCACCGTTTCACCCGGTACCGGCAGGCGGGTCTGCGCGACAATGCGCCAACGGCGGGTGGCGCCGGCGAGAACGTATGGCGATACGTTAGCCTCGGTCTGCAGCCCGCTGCCCTCGCTGGTCGTGAGCGCGATGTTGCGGATCGTTTCGTGGCGGCCGCCGTCATTGAATGCCACGAGCCAGGCCTGCCTCGCATCGCGCTCGATGTGAAACTGCACATGTGGGACCACCCGGGTCGCCGGCTCGGCAAAGATTGGGATGGACAGGCGCAGCGCGATGCGCACGGTCCCGGGCGCGGCTGGCGGCGGAATCTGGTCGAGCAGGATGCGGTAGGCGGCCTCGCGTCCCTGCGGCGGCCGACGCAGCACCAGACGCACGATCTGGGGGGCCGCCGGCGCGATAGTGGCGAGCGGTGGACTCGCCAGCACCTCATCGGAACTGGTGAGCTGGTCGTTGCCATCAGGCTGGTTCCAGGCGAAGGCGCGAACCTGGATGCTGGTCTCGTCGTCGCCCTGGTTGATGACCGTCAGGGCGGTGGCCATCCGTCCCGGTGCCATCTGAATGGTGACGGGCAGCACCGTCAGCGACTGCGCGCTGACCGCGCCACCCGTCAGGAGAGCAATGAAAACCGCAACGGGCGCGACCGCCCCATATGGCTTTGCCGCCATCGGTCAATAGGTGACGGTTGCCGTGATCGTGTCGGTGTACGCACCCGGCGTGACAAACTGCCCCGCCGCTATCCGGCCATAGACGGTCAGTGCCTGGGCGCTGCCTGTGCCAGTGCCGGCCACGGTATCGGTGCCGACGGTATTGCCCCAGTTGGTGGTCCGCCCGGCATCCTGGAACAACGAGTAGAGCAGGCTGGCACCAGTGATGGTCATCGCCCGGCTGGTCACCGTCGCGCCGGTCGCCAGCCCGGCGTCGAGGCCGACGTTATACGGCGTAGTGTTGCTGCAGGTGACCGAGAGGGTGGAGGTGGCGTCCGTCTGCGTGCCCGCGTAGGCGCCGAAGGCCAGCGGGGTGGCCGTGATCAGGCAGGTAGAGTCAACCGTCGCGGTGACCGCCATCGTAGCGGTAGCGGTGGCGGCGACGGCCGGCAGATTGAACGCTAAAATCCCCAGAAGGCCAACGCCGGCGGCAAAGAGTTTCGGACGGCCCCCCCGCGCGATGCGGGTGGCCTTCCTGTCTGGCAGGATGCGGCTGCCATCCCAATGGGAACGTGACGAGGACGTCATACAATGCAAGAGCGTCATGGTAATACCCCCGCTATTTACGTGTGGGAAATGGTCATGACAGGCCGCTGGCACTCCATCGCACATGGCGTGGCCGACCTATCGGAAGAGCCGGATCGTTTCAACGTAAAGTCCTGCTCTTTAACGCAAAGATTAGCGCATATGCGGCCCCGCACAAATATTTATTCATATCAATTGTTTTGACGCGATTGATGCCTGCATTGTCTGCTGGCGACTGCTTCAAAAATCATTGTATTAGAGCATTCTTAATGCGCGGCGCGGGACTGATTTTTGTGCCGCAGGCACGACTCATCTGACTCACGCTCACCCTGCGGGGGCAGCCGAAACCGGGCGGCACTCGAAACTCTGGCGTGAAGTCCTTGCAGGAATAATCGCCCAGATTATTTACTCATTCACCGTTTCGCAACCTGTTGTCGCATAAGTCCTTCTAACGCAACGCGCACCATCGACGTGGCGCCACCTATGCATGGCAGGCCCGGCAAAATCGATGCCGCTCTATAAATCATTTAATTTCTTTTAAGTGCCGTTTTACCGGAGGATAATCGTTTCCGCCTGGCGTGCGCCGCTCAGGCCGAGGCACGGTAAAGCCCAAAGGGGGAAGCGAATGCCAGCAATCGCCCAGTGGCGAGAAAGCGTCGCGTCGCGCCGGCGCGCAGCGCTTGGAATCGCGGTGTCCGCCGGCGCCGCAAGCCACTCCCGTCAGCTCGTTGAAGGCATCGTCTATCTCGCGAACAAGCTGGGCCTGGCCGTGGTGGCAGAAGGCGTCGAAGAAGTCGAGCAGCGCGAGGCCTTGAAGGAGATCGGCATCAGATTCGCGCAAGGTTTTCTGTTTCAGCGGCCAGCCAAGATTCTCGAATTTGACCGGATGTACCGCCATTCACTAACCCTTGCGATATCGCAAACGGTGGCGTACTGACCGGCATGATCGAGAGCTGACATTGTCAGAGGACCGACTGCACGGATCCGCGACACCGCATCAGCCTCAAACATCGGGCGTCCCGGCGGTAACAGAACGGTATCGAGGCAGGCAATTTTGGGGAATGAATTGTGACGACGGTACGGCTGGTTGAGGACGAGCCCGAGGCACCGGCAGCATGGAAGTGCTGTTGTACGTCGGCAGGCTATGAGGTCAGGACTGCGTGCGATACGAATGATGTCTTCGCAAGCCTGTTGACATGGCCGACGTATTTGGTGCGATCCGTCGTCTGCTTGCGGCTTCGGGACTCTGGGCATCCACTATCGCCGGGCGGGAATGCCACCGTCAGGCATAACGAACGGGGCGAAGGAGACAAGCTATGAACGTGAACGTGTCCATGCCGGTAGGTGACCCGAACGTGGTCGTCCGGCTGATAGCGCAGACTTACGCGCGCCTCCTCCTCGTGGCCTTCGCCCTCACCCCGGCCTGCCTCATTGGCTACGTGTTTTTCTTCCAGGATCCCGCTCTCAACTTTGAAAATCATGCATTTCATGAAATGGCGATTGCTGCGGCGACGCTGGAGGGTCTCTTTGTCACGTATGTGACGTGGCGGTGCTACCGTTCCTCCGGCGAACCGTTGCTGCGCTGGATGACGCTGGGCTTCTTCGGGTTCGCGGTGATATACGCACTACACGGCGCCTTCACCGGGTTCGCACACCACAACATCTGGCTATTCCTGCTCTATGGACCGGCGTCGCGGCTGGTCATGTCCGTCCTGCTACTGATCGGGCTGCTGTCATACAGGCAACCGCCGGACCCCACCAGCAAACGCGTCGATACCCGGCAGTGGCTGGCTTGGGTTGCGGCCTTTCTCGTCGTCGACGTGCTGGTTGCGCTCCTTGCGAACTCCTCCGTCGCGGGAAACCTCGGTGTGCGCCTGTCGATGGAAGGCGGCGCCCTCGTCCTTTCGTCGTTGAACGTTGCCACCCTGATGTTGCGGCGGATCCGTTCCCCGTTGATGCTGATCTATGGGATCTCGGTTACGGCGTTCGCGCTCGCGTCGCTCGCCTTCATCCTCGGACGCCCCTGGAATCACATGTGGTGGCTCGCACACGCGATCTTCGCAGGCGGGTTCTTCCTGCTGAGCTACGGGGTAGTCCAGGCCTTTCTCACGACACGTTCATTCGAAACGATCTACAGCCAGGAAGAGTTGATGGCGCGTCTTGCCGAGGCCATGGCGCGCACGGAAAGTGCGCTGCAGGAACTGCAGCGCACCAATCAAACGCTCGAACATCTGGCCGCTACCGATCCGCTTACAGGTGCGTCGAACCGGCGTAAATTCATCGAATGCGTCGAAGCGGAAATCGCGCGTGCGAAGCGGGACAGCGCTCCATTTTCCCTGTTAGCGCTTGATCTTGACAATTTCAAGTGGATCAACGACTGCTATGGACATCAGGTCGGAGACAGGGTTCTGCAAGGGTTCGTGCAGACCTGCCTCGACGCGATCCGGCCGTACGATGACGTCGCGCGTGTCGGCGGCGAGGAGTTCATGGTGTTGCTGCCGCGAGCCGATCCCGACGCCGCGCTCGCGGTCGGGGAGCGCATCCGGTCGGCAATCGCCAGTACCCCGTTCGCCCGTGAGATCGGACGTAGTGTCTCAATTACGGTGAGCATCGGAATATCGCAATTCGGGAAGGACGGCAACACGATTGACGCGCTCCTGCGGGCGGCCGACCAGCGCCTTTATCGCGCGAAGCGTCGTGGTCGTAACTGTGTGATCGCCGCCTAGTGCGATCCCTTCGCCGCCATCACCTGCGGATGTGATTCTTGAGATGTATGACGGACCGCGGGAACTGGTGCAACCAGGATGCTGCGCGCATGCGCGACGCCGTACGGCCAGTCGCCTTGCACAAGCCACGTGGTTTATTGTGAGCTTACGCTGCGCGCCCCGTAACCGTCACGCCCCCTCACATGAGCCATGCCGTTGTAGTCCCTCTACTCACGCCGGCCCCATATGCAAAAAAAACCGACCGCAGAGGGACCACGGCCGGGGTACAAAATCGTCCGCGCTCAGGCACGAGGAAGGACGTTTCCAAAGTCTAGAATTTGCATTCTATTTCCCAAATAGTGGTAAACGATCATTTAAAATTCAAATTATTCGCCAATAGGAATTAATCGCATTCCCTCAATGCACCAACTCAAACGCTGGGTTATGTGGCAGTACCACCGCCGCTCGACCGGAGATCGCGTGCGGCGTCGAGCTCGATTTGTTATCGAGGCCGCCGCAATCTGTCACCTGGACACTTATCGCCGCACTTTCGACCTGCAGGGTTTTCACGCTGCAGCGTACAAGCGAGCCGCCGCTCGAGGCGTCGAATTCTGGTGACGGCCGCCATTTTTCGCATGAAAAATACGATTACTCCACGCAGCAGGTTCTTCGCGATCACCAGGTTCGCCAAAGCGAACATTGCACCGTGTTCTTGACGAGCCCTTGTAGCGCACCTTGCGATGGAGGAACAAGTTCTTGACGATATGAAACGGATCGGATTTCCTGCTCGACAGCATCGTCAATCAAGCGAACCTGCTGGAAAGCGTCAATTCGATGGAAGGCGGCGTCCGACGCCGTGTGCGTGATACGCATTCGCGGCGACGCTGCGTGAATGCGCGCCGATTCCGACCGTACAGTGCACCTGCCATGAGGTGGACGCCGCACATCGGGACGACACGCGGAGTACGTCGTCCCGATGCGGCTTACTCGCCCGTTACAGCCGGGAAATCGTCCTTATTAAATATTATCCTTGAGATTCTTGAGAATAATGTAGAACCAGTTGGTGCTCTGGCTGTTGTTCAATGCTTGAATTTTGCTCCAATCCCTATCGAGATTCCAGATCGAGCCGGTTGCAAGTTCATTGTCTTTCGGGCAATTCGGATATATTTTGAAAATGTCCTTGTAGGTTCCGATTCTCCCATTGCCAATGGCAGCAGCTGCGTCGGCGCCCGTCTTGAGGTTGGCAATTGCCTTGCCGCTGATATCGTTGAATACCGCGTTCGAGAACTGGTAGTAGACGCCGTAATACTCGGACTTGCCCGTCCCGTGATGCCACTCTTTCGGCATCAACTTTCCGTCGAATTTGCGAAGCTCGACGCCGGTCTCCTCCTGAAATTCGTTTGCCGCGCCGATCGCCGGATCGGTGTTCGCTGCGAGCCCTCCGCCGGGAAGCGCGGGCTCTCCAGGGCCGTTCCTGATCGGGGTGCCGTCCGGTGGATAGATATTGCCGTTGCCGTTGTTGTCGGTATGAAAAAAGAACCCGCTAGTATTCTTGACGGCAATAAAGAAATTCTTCGAGGTGTCGTACACGACGGCATATGTCTGGGCCATGTTTTTCTTTCACTCCGGATCGGGTTGATGGAACGGTACGGCTATTCATATTGGATGATAGTGCCTCCCCGAAATTTCGCCAGTTCCGATCGGCATGCCGCTCAATATCAAGATCATTTTTTTGATATTTTAGTTATTTGATATTTTGGTGATGGTCGTTAATTTTTTCGAAACTATTTGTGATGTTTGCCGTGTTGAATTGTGATGCGGCGGATCGAATTGGCGAAACGTAGACCGAAACAAAATCGTCACCGTTTGCGAAGCAAAGATGTCGATTCGGCACCGGACATCGGCAACAGGAAGGGAATTCCTCGTGCATTCTTGAGGTTATGCGCTGCGCAATAAAATTGTCTCCGGTCGTGGCGTCGCGAAGCCCGCTGTCAACACCCTTCCGCCTTGTCGCGACGAGCGCGGTCATGACGATGTGTTGCGCCGATCACCAGTTTCGGTTCGCAATCGCACGATCGCGATAAAAAGATAGTTTTATCCCGAGAACGCTTTCCTCTGCAACGTCGATATTCATGCGTCACATCGAATGGCGGGTCTGGGGCGACCCGGATGGCTCTGTACGACCCATTGCGAACCCTCGCGTAGTTTGGTCTCTACGGGCCAAATCGTGCGATCAACGACTTGCATGCATCGGTTCCTACAGCAGATGCCCACAGTTCAGCTTCTTTGATTTCCGGCTCAAGTTTGGCCAGGACACTTCGATCCCAATGCTCTCGGGACGCACCAAGCGGTAACGCATCGGTTTCTGAATCGATGGCGACGAAAACCAGGAAGTCTGTATCGTCGGCAGCCGCATTGGCCTCATGGCGCAAGCTAGCCAGTCGTCGCGAACCGATCAGAAAGCTCAACTACCCGTCGAGCATTGCCTGCGCTGTAGAGACGATCTGTCGACGTACTGACTGAGCAAACGCTTCATGAGTATTGTATCGGGCCATCTCAAGTCAACCTGGTCGTCGAAATCTGTCGCGCAGTATGCCGGCAAATGGAATTCAACCTCGTCAGGCGAGATGTCAACATATGCTAGATATTCCTCGCAATCCATTTCCTTCGGAAGCGATCGAGCAGCGGCGTCCATCTCGACAATATTGCCCAGAACATCTCTGGTAATATCGATAAAGCGACGATCAATCCTTGAATCGCAACTAGGCACATAAATTTCAAAGTCGAAAAAATCAGCCTTTATCTTGCAACAGCCTCGTTCCGAGCACGACGGCAAGAATATCGCTGATGAGTCGCGCTCATCGGCTCCAACAAATTCACCGTGCTCGATTTTGTAACGCCCAGCTTCACGATGCGGCTGAATTTCAAGAGGCGATCCCGTAAACTGGCCCAAATAGTAAGAGGATGGTTGCGTATCGAGAGCGTACTTGTTCATGGTGAGTGCTTGAGAAATGGCAGAAAACCGTCGCCAGTTGACGGAGCGAAGCAGTGGCCGTCTACATTGATTGCTCGAAATTGTCGACGATCTGAACCAAGGTGTCGAACGTCTCTTCCTGGCTGCGGATTCAACCCGTCGATGCAACGAATTGATGAAATCGCTCGCCGAGACACCTCGTCCTATGCTGTTTGCGCGAGCGCCTGGTGCGTCTTTGAAAGCTGGCGTTTATGTTCTAGCCGGAGGCACTTCTGTCAGCCGATGCGGGGACACCATTTTGCGTGCGTGCCATCAAGCGGAAAAAGCTCGCGAGGGTGCTTCCCGCTCCGGCGCATGCTCGAGCAAATGCGCAACAAATCGGGTGAGCTTCGGCAGGGGGCGCCGGTCGTGTCGGTACACGATGTGGACGGGGTGGGGTTTGGGCGAGTAGGCCTGCAGCACTTGTACCAACGTTCCGCTTGCCAGATCGTGGGCCACCAGGACCTCCGGTTGCAGCAACAATCCCGCGCCTGCGATTGCAGCCATGCGCAAGCCGTTGCCGTCATTGCATGTGAACACCGATTCCGTCGCCAAGCGCGGGCTGTCCCCATCCCCGAACTTCCAGCCGCTACGACTATTCCATACCGTATGAGACAGGCAGTGATGGGCGCTCAAATCCTGTGGCGTCTCAGGACACCCGTATTGAGCGAGGTAGCCCGGCGACGCACAGATCACCATGCGGTACATGGTCAACGGCTTTGCAATCAGGTCGGCATCGCCCAATTCACCAATTCGGATCGCCAGATCAAAACCCTCGTCAATCAGGTTGACGTTGCGATTGCTCAAATCCAGTTCCACACGCACGAGCGGATACATCTGCCGGAAAGTCGCGGCCAGCGGGGCGATGACACAGGCGCCAAAGGTAATCGGCGCGCTGATACGCAACGTGCCGGACGGTGACGCGCGTAGCCGCTCGACCGATGTTTCGGCGATACGCATGTGTTCGAGCGCACGCTTCGCGTCTTCGTAAAAAACGCGGCCGGCATCAGTCAGACTCTGACGCCGTGTAGTGCGCTCCAGCAGGCGCGCACCGAGACGCTCTTCAAGTTCGCGCACATATTTGCCGACCATGACCGCCGATATGTCCAGCCGCTGCGCTGCTTCGGTGAAGTTGCCTCCCTCCACGACGGCAACGAAGGTTTCCATGGCACGCAATCTGTCCATATTGCTAACTGTGGATTAGTAGTGTCGTAAATTAAAGCATATTTATGGTTGCCTAGGTTCGGGGAAGAATGGCGACGTTTCAACCTGAATTCGAAAAGGAGTATTTATGAAGATCGTCGTAATCGGTGCCGGTGGGGACGTTGGTCGTTCCGTGGCGGATGAGCTTGCACGTGACGGCAAACACGACGTCATTCGTGTCGGTCGTACCCGGGGTGATCATCAGGTTGACATCACCCGCGATGACAGCGTGAGCGCGCTGTTCGAGCAGATCGGCCCCGTCGACGCCATCGTCGCAGCCGCAGGCAATGTCATTCTGGCGCCAGTTGAGAAAATGACGGCAGCCGATTTCCATCGAGGCTTGCAGGACAAATTGCTCAGTCAGGTGCGCGTCGCGTTGATTGGTCAGCATTACCTGAGCGATGGCGGCTCAATTACGCTGACCTCCGGCATCGCTGTCGATGATCCGATTGCGCAGGGTTCCCATGCCGCAGCGTCGAATGCCGGGATTGAAGGGTTCGTGCGTGCCGCTGCGTGCGACTTTCGCTGGGGCATCCGCATCAATGCCGTTAGTCCGACCGTGCTGATCGAATCCATGGACCGGTTTGGTCCGTTCTTTCCCGGCTATGAAGGCGTGCCGGCGGCAAGTGTGGCAATGGCCTACCGACGCAGCGTGGAAGGCGTGCATAGCGGCCGCGTATATCGGGTTGGTCATTGAAGTAAGGAATGGACCGGCCAGCGCTTCGCGCCGGCCCGTCGGGGTGCTCATTTTTTTCGGCTGAATTCCTTCAGGCCGTCGATGACCAGCAATTGCTCGGCAATCAGGCGCTTGAGCCGATCGTTCTCCGATTCCAGATCCTTGAGCCGACGGGCGTCGGCCACATCCATGCCACCGAACTTGTTGCGCCAACGATAGAACGTCTGTTCCGAGACGTTGTGGCGCGCGCACAGATTGTAGAGGACGTCAACGGAAGAGATCGGAACAGGACGGAAGGCCCATATGGCGGAAGGCAGCAGGAGTCGAACCTACCCGGGAGTGTCTGACACCCCCAACTGGATTTGAAGTCCAGCCGTACCACCGGATACGAATGCCTTCCTCGGGGAAAACAACCAAAGGAACAACGAGCGCCTACGCCTGAATACCCACCCAACCGCTGTCAGGCCGCAGGAAGTGAAGATCGCGGTGGAAGCGAGTATACCCAACCCGATCGAAGAACTCGAGAATCTGGATCGCGCGCTTGCGGCCGAGCCCCGTCGCGTCGCGAAACGTCGCGGCATCGAGCCCGCCGCCACGCGAAGGCGCAAGATGCGCGACCAGTTCCGTCAGCTCGCGTACGACATCCGCGTGATAGAACAGGTCGCGCACGACCTGGTGCACGTCGCCGCGCCGCGCGAGCTTGCGCAGCAGCGTGCGCACCGCGTCCTCGGCCGCGCCCGTGTCGCGGGCCAGGTCGCGCACCCACGGCGGATCGAAGCGCCCCGCATGAATCAGCGGCAGCAGTTGCCGCGCCAGCGCCTCCTCGCGCGAATCGAGGCTCACCGAATGCGACGGCAGATGCAGCCACGGCCCGCTTCGCGCGACTTCGCCGCCGGACACCAGCGCATCGACGAGCGCGCGCCACAACGCATCGCCGGCAAGCGGCGCAGCCATCCGCCGCAGACGCGCGGCGTCGAGCCCCTGTTCGTCGGGCATGCGCTCGTGATACGCGCGCAGCGTCTCGATCGCCCGCGTCTGCAGCGTGCGCCAGTGTGCATGCGAAATCACCGCGCCGTCGTTCGACGCGGCATCGCGTTGCCCGATCGCCAGCGCGTCGTCCGGCAACGCGAGCGCGTCCGGCGCGAAACCGGTGAGATGCGTGAGCATCGCGCGCGGGATGCCGAGCGGCGCCTGCGCGAGCAGCGCATCGAGGCGCTCCGCGTCGAGCCACTCGGCAAGCGCATCGAGCCACGCGCGACGCGCGGGCGTGCGGCGCTTGCGCGCCGGCCCGAACGGATCGAGCACGCGACCGCCGCCGACGGTGCGCGTCGCCTGCGGATTGCGGACGATGAACCGGTCGCCCGGCAGCACGAACACCGGTTCGTCGAATACCAGTTGCACGCGCATCCGCTGGCCGGCCGCGAGCGTGTCGCCGTCGAGCAGCGCGACATGCGCGACGCGATGCAGCGTGCCGAGATGCACGTGCAGCGGCGCCCAGTGCGTCAACGTCAGCCCCGCGTCCGCGAGCAGCGTCAGCTCGACGTCCACGCGCGGCGACGTCGCGGCGAGCCGCGCATCGGCGACGGTATCGCCGCGCTCGACGTCGGCCTTGTCGACGCCGGCCAGGTTCAGTGCGCAACGCTCGCCCGCGCGGCCGGCCTGGACCGGCCGGTTCTGCGCATGGATGCTGCGCACGCGCGCCGCGCCGCCCGTGCGCACGATCGCGAGCGTGTCGCCAGTCGCGACGCGGCCCGCGAACGCGGTGCCCGTCACGACGGTCCCCTGCCCCGCGAGCGTAAACACGCGATCGACCGCGAGCCGGAACAGGCCGTCGTCGCGGCGCGCGCGCCATGCGATCGCCGCGTCGGCCAGGTGACGCTTCAACGCGGCGACGCCCGGATCGTCCACGGCCGTCGCACGGGTTTCGAAGATCGGCGCGCCGGCCAGCGTCGAGTCGTGCAGCCATGCGGCGATCTCGTCGCGCGCCTGGGCGACGCGCGCGGCGTCGACACGATCGCACTTCGTCAGCGCGACCGCGCCATGCGTGACGCCCAGCAGCTGCAGGATCGCGAGATGCTCGCGCGTCTGCGGCATCACGCCGTCGTCGGCGGCGATCACGAGCAGCGCGAAGTCGATTCCGCATGCGCCGGCCGCCATCGTATGAATCAGCTTCTCGTGGCCCGGCACGTCGATCAGACCCAGCACATCGCCGTTCTCGAGCGGCGTATACGCATAGCCGAGTTCGATCGAGATGCCGCGCGCCTTCTCTTCCTTCAGCCGGTCGGTATCGACGCCCGTCAGCGCGAGTACAAGCGTCGTCTTGCCGTGGTCGATGTGCCCCGCGGTACCGACGATCATGCAGCGGGCTCCGCGGGCGGCACGCATTGCGCGACGAATGCCGCTTCGTCGGCGGCTTCGAGGCAGCGCAGGTCGAGCCGCAGCGCGTTGTCGGCGACGCGGCCGATCACCGGGCGCGGCCATTCGCGCAGCCGCTTCTCGAGCTGCGCAAGCGCGCGGCCGCCGCGCTTGCCGTCCGGCGTGCGCACGACGAGCCCGGCGCTCGGCAGTTGATCGACCGGCAGCGCGCCGCTGCCGATCTGGCTGAACATCGGTTCGACCGTCACGTCGAAACCGTTGCCGAGCGCCGCCTGCAGCGCCGGGCGCACGCGCTCGGCGGCCTCGGCGATCTCGCGCTGCGGACGCGTCAGCAGGCGCAAAGTCGTGAGCCGGTCGCGCAGGAATTCGGGCGCCTGGTAGAGCCGCAGCACGGGCTCGAGCGCCGCGAGCGTCAGCTTGCCGACGCGCAGCGCGCGCTTGAGCGGATGTTTCTTGATCTTCGCGACCAGTGCGCGATCGCCGACGATCAGGCCGGCCTGCGGCCCGCCGAGCAGCTTGTCGCCGCTGAAGGTGACAACGTTTGCGCCGGCGGCGACGGTTTCCTGCACGGTCGTCTCGTGCGGCAGCCCCCATAACGACAGGTCGGCGAGCGTGCCGCTGCCGAGATCGACGGCGACCGGCAGCCCGTGCTCGCGCGCGAGCGGCACGAGTTCGGCGAGCGTCGCCTCCTTCGTGAAGCCGCTGATCGCATAGTTGCTGCAGTGCACCTTCATCAGCAGCGCGGTGCGCGGGCCGATCGCCTCCGCGTAGTCGCGCAGATGGGTACGGTTGGTCGTGCCGACCTCGCGCAACCTGGCGCCGGCGCGACTCATGATGTCGGGAATCCGGAAGGCGCCGCCGATCTCGACCAGCTCGCCGCGAGATACGACGACTTCGCGCTTCGTCGCGAGCGCCGACAGCGTCAGCAGCACGGCCGCCGCATTGTTGTTGACGACGGTCGCCGCTTCCGCGCCCGTCAGTTCGCACAACAGATCGTCGATCAGGTCGTCGCGATCGCCGCGACGGCCCGTGGCGAGATCGAATTCGAGGTTGACGGGCCGCGTAAGCACGTCGATCACCGCGCGCACCGCTTCGTCGGGCAATAGCGCGCGCCCGAGATTCGTATGCAGCACGGTGCCGGTCAGGTTGAACACCGTGCGCACGGCGCCGGCGCTCTGCGCGGCCAGCGTGCGCGCGACGGCCGCAGCGATGCGCGGCTCGTCGAGCGGCTCGGCCGCCATCGGATCGTGCTGGGCGGCGGTACGCCAGCGTTCGAGTTCGGCGCGCACGGCATTCAGCACGCGCGTGCGGCCATGGTCGGCAAGCAGCGGTTGCAGCGGTGCCGACGACAGCACGCGCTCGACCGACGGCACGCGCGCCAGCACCGCATTCAGTTCATTCACACCCGGTCCGGTCACGTAGTAGTGGCTCCAGTCTCAGCTTCGCAGTCGGCCGAGGCCGGCGCTCGCGCACCGCCCCCGGCCCCGTGCCGTCAATCCGCTTCCCGCGACACATCCGGCCACAGCAGCGGGTTCGGCGAACTGCGCTGGTATCCGGCCTCGTTCATCAACAGGTCGAGCGTGAGACTCGCGAGATCGTCCGCCAGCGGCTCGAACTCGTAGTCCTTCTCCTGGTAGCCGATCTTGCGATAGGTCTTGCACTCGTCGCACGATTCGGCCTTGACGGCTTCGCTGCCGCCCTCGATCCCGTGGTATGCGATGCCCTTCGTCGAATCGCAGTGCGAGCACTTGGTGCGCACCATGTGCCACTCGGTCGTGCACAGCCCGCATTGCAGGAAACGGTAGCCCTGGAACTGGCCGCCCACCCGCACGACACTCGCGACCGGATGCGAGCCGCACACCGGGCACAGCCCCGGCTGGTCGAGATACGGAACGTCGGCCGGCGTCACGCGGCTGGCGAGATCGGTCCACACGACCTGCAGCGCGGCCATCAGGAACGGCGCGGTGGCCGGGTCGACCTCGGCGAAGCGCAGCGCGAGGATCGCGTCGGCCTGCGCGTCGAGTTCGGCGGGCGCCGTCAGGCGCAGCCGGTCGAGCAGCTTCGCGAGCGACGGATTGACGAGCCCGGCGCCTTCGACGCGATCGAGCAGTTCGTACAGCACGGCGCGCCAGCGCGGATCGCGCTCGCCGTCGAGCGCCGGCACGAGCGGCATCGAATGCTGCTGCGCACGCGCGATCGCTTCCTTCGACGGCAGCGGCAGCTCCAGCGTCTGCAATGTCGCGTGCTGCGCATCGGCGACGGTGGCCATCAGCCGCAGGTAGCCGCTGATCGGGTTCAGGTCGGCAAGCTTGCGCAGCCGCGCGGCGCGCGCCGAAAACGCGGTGGCGCGCTCCGGCAGGCGAAAGCGCGGAATGGCCGAATGATCGAGTGCCGAGATCTCGGTCGGTTCGAGAATGCGTTGTGTCACAGAAATGTATTCCAAATAAACAAGCGCCGACGGATCGGCGCTTCGGGCGGTTCCGACGGCTGACGGAGCGGCCCGCCGCGATCGGCGAGCCGCCCGCTCCGGTGCGTTATTTCACGCTTTCACGGAACCACTTCGGGTGATGCTTGCGGGCCCAGCCCAGCGTGACGGTGCCACGCACCATCGCACCGATCGAGCCCTTCACCCACAACGCCGCGTAAATGTGCACGATGATGCTCGCGATCAGCACGAAGGCCGCCACGGCATGCACGACAGCGGCCGCGCGGATCACCCCGATCGGGAAGTAGAACGAGAAGTAGCGCCGCCAGATCACGATCCCCGACAGCAGGAGCAACAGCAGGCATGCCACCAACGTAAAGAATAGCAGCTTCTGCCCGGCGTTATAGCGCCCGACGGGCGGCAGCTTGTCCTCCTGGTTGGTCAGCACGTCGCCGATCTGCTTCAGCCACTGCCGGTCGTCCGCGTCGAGCGCGTTGTGGTGCCAGAAGCGCACCACCAGGATCGCGAACGACACGAACATCACGAGGCCGACGAACGGATGCAGGATCCGCGTCCACTGGCCGCCGCCGAACAGCGCGGTCAGCCAGAACATCGACGGATGGAACAGCGCGAGCCCGGACAACGCGAGCAGCACGAACGTGATCGCGGTGATCCAGTGATTCGTACGCTCGTTCGCCGAGTAGCGCACGATCAGGTTGGGGTCGTCGTGCTTCATTTCGCGTCCTCCTTGATGCGTCGCGCCTCGTCGCGCGCGGCCGATTCCTCGTCGTCGCTCACCTCGTTCGGACCGACCCGGACATAGTGGAAGAACCCGGCAAGCGCCGTCAGCGCGATGCCGGCGACCGCGAGCGGCTTCGCGATGCCCTTCCACAGCTTCACCATCGGGCTGATCGACGGGTTGTCGGGCAGCCCGTGGTACAGCGACGGCTTATCGGCGTGGTGCAGCACGTACATCACGTGCGTGCCGCCGACGCCCTGCGGATCGTACAGCCCCGCATGCTCGAAGCCGCGCTCCTTCAGGTCCTCGATGCGCTCGGCCGCGTGCTGCTTCATGTCCTCCTTGGTGCCGAACACGATCGCGCCCGTCGGGCAGGTCTTCACGCAGGCCGGTTCCTGGCCGATCGCGACGCGGTCGGAACAGAGCGTGCACTTGTACGCGCGATGATCCTTCTTCGAGATCCGCGGAACGTTGAACGGGCAGCCGGTCACGCAATAGCCGCAACCGATGCAGTTCTCCTCGTGGAAATCGACGATCCCGTTGTTGTACTGCACGATCGCGCCCGGCGACGGACACGCCTTCAGACAGCCCGGATCCTCGCAGTGCATGCAGCCGTCCTTGCGGATCAGCCATTCGAGGTCGCCTGCCGGGTTCTCGTATTCGGAGAACCGCATCACCGTCCACGAGTGCTCGGTCAGGTCGGCCGGGTTGTCGTACACGCCGACGTTGGTGCCGACTTCGTCGCGCAGGTCGTTCCACTCCATGCACGCCGTCTGGCATGCCTTGCAGCCGATGCACTTCGATACGTCGATCAGCTTCGCGACGCTCCCGGTCACCGGTTCGCGCACCGTAGGCGGTGGCGTCGTGGTGGCCGAGACGCGCTTGATATCCAGCGATTGCAATGCCATCTCTTTCCCCTTACGCCTTTTCGACCTTCACCAGGAACGACTTGAATTCCGGTGTGTACGAGTTGCCGTCACCCACGGACGGAGTCAGGGTATTGGCGAGATAGCCGGGCTTCGTCAGACCTTTGAAGCCCCAGTGCAACGGGACGCCGACCGTCTGGACCTTCTTGCCGTCGACCGTCAGCGGCTTGATCCGCTTCGTGACGAGTGCGACCGCGATGATGTAGCCGCGCTTGGACGACACCTTCACGCGTTCGCCATGCGCGACGCCGACCTCCTTCGCGAGGTCTTCGCCGATCTCGACGAATTGCTCGGGCTGGATGATCGAGTTCAGCCGCGCATGCTTGGTCCAGTAGTGGAAATGCTCGGTCAGCCGGTAAGTCGTCGCGACGTGCGGGAACTCCGACACCTTGCCGAACGACGCGCGGTCGTCCGGGAACACGCGGGCGGCCGGGTTGTTCAGCGCCTGCGGGTTGTTCGGGTGCAGCGGGTTCGCGGCGAGCGGCGTCTCGAACGGCTCGTAGTGCTCGGGGAACGGACCTTCGTTCATCCCCGCGCGCGCGAAGAAGCGCGCGACGCCCTCCGGATTCATGATGAACGGCCCCATCCCGTTCTCGGGCGGTTCGTCCGCCTTGAAGTCCGGTACGTCGGGGCCCGCCCACGCCTTGCCGTTCCAGCCGATCAGCTTGCGGGTCGGGTCGAACGGCTTGCCGTTCACGTCGCACGATGCGCGGTTGTACAGGATCCGCCGGTTCGCCGGCCAGGCCCACGCCCAGTTCAGCGTCTGGCCGATGCCGGTCGGGTCCGAGTTGTCGCGCCGCCCCATCTGGTTGCCGGCCTGCGTCCATGCGCCGCAGAAGATCCAGCAGCCGCTCGCGGTCGTGCCGTCGTCCTTCAGTTGCGCGAACCCGGCAAGCTGCTCGCCCTTCTTCACGAGCGTCTTGGCCGGATCCTTCGGGTCGGGCAGATCGGCGAGCGCCTTTCCGTTGAACTCCATTGCGAGTTCTTCGGGCGTCGGGCTTTCCGGGTTCGCGTACGGCCAGGTCAGGTTCACGATCGGGTCCGGATACTTGCCGCCGTCCGTCTGATACATCTTGCGCATGCGCAGGAACAGCCCCGACATGATCTCGAGATCGCTCTTCGCGTCGCCCGGCGGCTCCGCGCCCTTCCAGTGCCATTGCAGCACGCGGCTCGAACTCACGAGCGAGCCGTTTTCCTCCGCAAAGCACGTGGTCGGCAGACGGAACACCTCGGTCTGGATCTTCGACGCATCGACGTCGTTGTAGTCGCCGTGATGCTTCCAGAACTCGGACGTCTCGGTCGCGAGCGGATCCATGATCACGAGCCACTTCAGCTTCGCGAGCCCCGCGGCCGTCTTCACCTTCGACGGCGCCGCCGCGAGCGGGTTGAAGCCCTGGCAGATGTAGCCGTTCATCTTGCCGGCACTCATCAGCTCGATCACCTGCAGCAGGTCGTACTGCTTGTCCAGCTTCGGCAGGTAGTCGTAGCCCCAGTTGTTCTCGGCGGTCGCCGCATCGCCCCACCACGACTTCATGAAGCTGACGTGGAACGCCTTGTAGTTCTTCCAGTAGCTCAACTGGTTCGGCCGCAGCGGCTGCTGCACGCGCTTGTTGATGTAGCCGTCGAAATCCTGCTCGGCCTGCATCGGCAGCGTCATGTAGCCCGGCAGCAGGTTCGACATGAGCCCGAGGTCGGTCAACCCCTGGATGTTCGAGTGGCCGCGCAGCGCGTTCATCCCGCCGCCGGCGATGCCGATGTTGCCGAGCAGCAGCTGCACCATCGCGCCGGTGCGGATCATCTGCGCGCCGATCGAGTGGTGGGTCCAGCCGAGCGCGTACAGGATCGTGCCGGCGCGGCCGGGCACGGCCGTCGTCGCGAGCATCTCGCAGACCTTCAGGAACTTGTCCTTCGGCGTGCCGCAGGTCTGCTGGACCATGTCCGGCGTATAGCGCGCGTAGTGCTGCTTCAGCATGTTGTACACGCAGCGCGGATGCTGCAGCGTCGGGTCGACCTTCACGAAACCGTCGTCGCCGCGCTCGTAGTCCCAGCTCGATTTGTCCGGGTACGCGTGCTTCTCCGCGTCATAGCCGGAATAGATGCCGTCGTTGAACGCGAAATCCTCGCGCACGATGAACGTGAAGTCCGTGTAGTTCTTCACATACTCATGCTGGATCTTGTCGTTCGTCAGCAGATAGTTGATGACGCCGCCCAGGAAGACGATGTCGGTGCCGGTGCGAATCGGCGCGTAGTAGTCGGCCACCGAGGCCGTACGCGTAAAGCGCGGGTCGACGACGATCAGCCGCGCCTTGCGGTGCGCCTTCGCCTCCGTTACCCACTTGAAACCGCACGGATGGGCCTCGGCTGCATTGCCGCCCATCACGAGAATCACGTCCGCGTTCTTGATGTCGACCCAATGGTTCGTCATCGCTCCACGGCCAAACGTCGGGGCAAGACCTGCCACCGTCGGGCCATGTCAGACACGCGCCTGATTGTCGAATGCGAGCATTCCCAGACTACGGATAGTCTTGTGCGTCAGGTAGCCGACCTCGTTGCTGCCCGCCGACGCGGCCAGCATGCCGGTCGTGAGCCAGCGGTTGACCTTCGCGCCGTCTTCCGTCGTCTCGACGAAGTTCGCGTCGCGGTCGGCCTTCATCAGCTTCGCGATCCGGTCGAGCGCGTCGTTCCACGAGATGGGTTCCCACTTGTCCGAGCCGGGCGCCCGGTATTCGGGGTGCGTCAGGCGGTTCGGGCTGTGGATGAAGTCGATCAGGCTCGCGCCCTTCGGGCACAGCGTGCCGCGATTGACGGGATGGTCGGGATCTCCCTCGATATGGATGATGCTCGGCTGCGCATTCTTCGCGCCGTCTCCGAGGCTGTACATGAGGATGCCGCAACCCACTGAGCAGTAAGGACAGGTGTTGCGCGTTTCGACGGTGCGCGCCAGCTTGTACTGTCGGACTTCGGCAAGCGCTTCGGATGGAGAAAAGCCCATCAGGGCAAGACTCGATCCGGCAAGCGACGTGGCCGTCACCTTCAGGAACTGGCGCCGGGACATTTGTAGCATGGTGGTCTCGGCGTTATTGTGGGGTGGAGGAAACTGAAAGGAATTATAGACAGTTCGCGCAACTATGATCGAATCCTCGGATCAATACTGAATTGTCTGATTACCAACGATGATCCGCGTTCCGCGCGCAACCGAACCGTCATGAAACGACAGATCACTTCCGAAGCAACCCGTCTTGCCCAGCAACAGGCCAACTGGGCCCTCACCGCGTTCAAGCGCTTCTCGTCCGACCGCTGCTCGTCGATGGCCGCGGGCATCGCGTTTTTCTCCGCATTCTCGCTCGCGCCGATGCTCGTGATGGTGATCGCGGTAGCCGGCTGGTTCTACGGCGACGACGCCGCGCGCGGCCAGGTGTTCGAACAGGCGCACCAGTTGATCGGCGACGACGCGGCGGCCAGCATCCAGACGATCGTGCAGAACGCGCACCGCGCGGGCCAACGCGGCGGCTTCGCGACGCTGATCTCGTTCGCCGCGCTCGCGATCGGCGCGTCGGCCACGTTCGCGTCGCTCAACACCGCGCTCAGCGTGATCTGGCCGGCCACCGAAAACCGCTGGTCGAGCATGCTCGGGCTCGTGCGTGTGCGGCTGATCTCGTTCGGGCTCGTGCTCGGCGTCGCGTTCCTGCTGATCGTGTCGCTCGTGCTCGACACCGCGATCACGTTCGTCGGCACCTGGCTGCTGGGCGATTCGCCGTATGTCGTCGTCACGAACCTCGCGCAGTTTTTCGTCGGCATCGCGGTGCTCGCGGCGGCGTTCGCCGCGTTGATGAAGTTCCTGCCCGACGCGCGCGTCGCGTGGCGCGACGCCGCGGTCGGTGGAGTGGTGTCCGCGATCCTGTTCTCCGGCGGCAAGAAGCTGTTCGCGCTGTACCTCGCGCATGCGGGCACCGCGAGTGCGTTCGGCGCGGCCGGATCGTTCGCGGTCCTGCTGATGTGGCTGTACTTCTCTGCAATCGTGCTGCTGCTCGGCGCGGAATTCGCGGCGGCACGCGGCAACGCGCATCGGCCCGCCGCGAATTCCGCAGCGGTCACGCCCACCCAAACGGATCGCATGCGCGGCGACTGATTCATCAACCTCCCTCACAAAGCGGCCGCGCACAGCCATCGCGCGCGCCGCGAAATTGCCTCTCCCACACCCGTCAGACTCTCGCAAACCACGCTGTCCGCCGCGCGTTCGCACGGCGTTGACGCGTTCCTTGCACGTCGACGCGTTCGTCGCTGCAACGGCAAACGTTTGCAAGCACTCATTTCGCTGCTCCAACCGGCCGAAACGGGACGTCTGCCGCAATGTGCATCACACATCGAAACAATCGCACCGCAGCAACTGTCAACTATTTCAGAAACAGGAACGGTCGTTGATGTGCTTGATATATATAGACTTTTTGAGGCTGTTACCTTTTCGAGACACTTTATTTTTTAAGCTTTCTTGCGTGGATGGCACTGAGCTATTCTCCAATCCGCAACAAATAACGATGAATCACTTGCGTGGAGAATCTCAACGATGAAGAAACTTGCTCTCTCGACCCTCTCGCTCGCCCTGCTGGGCGCCGCTGGCGCTGCGCACGCTCAGTCGAGCGTGACGCTGTACGGCGTGATCGATACGTCGATCGCATGGGTGCACGGCAATGACGGTCAAGCCAACAACTCGTGGCAAATGCTGTCGGGCAACCTGCAAGGCAGCCGCTTCGGCCTGAAGGGCGCAGAAGACCTCGGCGGTGGCCTGAAGGCGATCTTCCAGTTGGAAAACGGCTTTGATCCGGGTACGGGCAAGCTGAACCAGGGCGGCCGCATGTTCGGTCGTCAGGCATTCGTCGGTCTCGACAGCAAGCAATACGGTACGCTGACGCTCGGCCGCCAGTACGACCCGCTGGTCGACCTGGTCCAGGCAGTCACGGCCGACAACTACTTCGGCAGCGTGATGGCCACGCCGGGCGACGTCGACAACAACGACAACAGCCTGCGCGTCAGCAACGCGATCAAGTACACGTCGCCGGTCTTCGCAGGCTTCCAGGTCGAAGGCATGTACGCCCTCGGCGGTGTGGCGGGCAAGACGGGCGCGGGCCAGACCTGGTCGGTCGCAGCGGCTTACAACAACGGCCCGGTCGGCGTTGCCGCAGGCTACTTCTACGCGAACAACCCGTCGCCGACGGCCACGCCCGTGCGCGGCGGCTGGGGCTCGACGACGTCCGACAACATCATCGACGGCCCGATCAACTCGGGTTACGCCACGGCGAAGTCGATCGCCATCGCGCAAGTCGCAGGTCAGTACGCGATCGGCCCGGTGACGTTCGGCATCGGCTACAGCAACGCACAGTACAAGCCGGACGCGTTCTCGGGCTTCGGCTCGACCGAGAAGTACAACACGATCCGCGGCTTCGCGACGTACCAGGTCACGCCGCCGCTGCTGCTGGGCCTCGGCTACTCGTACACGAAGGCAAGCGGCGACACGTCCGCGAAGTACCACCAGGTCGGCGTCGGCGCGGACTACTCGCTGTCGAAGCGCACGGACATCTACCTGGTTGGCGCATACCAGCACGCGAGCGGCACGCAGCTCGTCGACGGCGTGCAGCAAAGCGCGCAAGCGTCGATCGCTTCGTACGGCTTCGCCGGCAAGAGCTCGGCCGAAATGGTCGCACTCGGCATTCGCCACAAGTTCTAAAAACGATGTATCCGGCGTGCATGGCGTCTCCGACGCCTTGCCGCCGAACTGGAAAGCCAGCCCCGGTTTCGGCCGCGGCTGGCTTTTTTTCGTCCGTCTCACACGTGCCCGCAGCGCCTGTGCGGGCCGGCGAACGAAGCCGATGCCGACGCACGTCGGCGGGCCGGCAACGGCGCCTGGCGGCTGCAAAGTGCTGCAATCACTACTTCCGGGTGTCCAGGCAGGTCGCGGTCTTTCCTCCAGGCGACTACCATCCGCACTGTCGGCGCCGCTCGTCCGGCGCGACGGATTCGCCCCCGCGTGTCGAATTCGGCGGCCGTCGCCCGTCGTATCGATGGCGGCACGCGGTTTGCGGCCCGGCCACTACAGACAGGAGATTCGCCATGACGATTCAGAAGATCACGCCTTTTCTCTGGTACTCGACGGAAGCCGAGGAAGCAGCGGCCTTCTATGCAGGCATCTTTCCGGATTCGCGCATCGTGCGCGTCACGTCGGTGTCCGGCACCGACGGTACGCGGATGGTCGAGTTCGAGCTGTTCGGGCAGCCGTTCATCGCGATGAGCCACAAGCGCACGGAGACGTTCAATCACGCGATTTCGCTGCTGGTCAGTTGCGCCGATCAAGCGGAACTCGACCTCTACTGGAGCGCCTTGCTCGACAACGGTGGCACGGCCGACGGCTGCGGCTGGCTCAGGGACCGCTACGGCGTGTCGTGGCAGATCGTTCCGGAAGCGCTCATCCCGATGATGGCCGATCGCGACGCAGTCAAGGCGGCACGCGTGGCCGCGGCAATGATGCAGATGACCAAGTTCGACGACGCCGCGCTGAAGGCTGCCTATGCGGGCACGGCGGGTTGACGAAGCGCGTCGTGCCGCGGATGCGTGACGGCGTACCGGTCAAGCGCGCGCGAGTCGCGACTCGCCGGCGGGCGCACGGATCGGCGGCTTGCGCGTACGGCGGCGGCGAAAGCGCTGATGATCCGCGAGGTGCCGGCCCGCAAGCCGATCGCGCGCACCGTGGCATCCGCCGCTACGCCGACAGCATCGATTCGACGGTCCGCCGCGCGTAGCCGATGAACGCGGCGAGCGGTTCACCCGACAGGATCGCCGCGCCCGCTTCGCCACCGAGATAGGCGGCACGCGCAGCCGCCACAACCGGCCGGTAGGCGGCAGGCAGGCGCTCCAGCACCCATGCCGCGGCGACGTCCTTGGGCGCGATCCTGCCGGTTTCCGCGCTGTACCAGATGCGCGCGAGCGCGAGCACCACGTTGCACTCGTCGCCGCGCCAGTCCGGTTCGGCATTCCACTGCGCAACGGTAGCGAGAAGCGCGGCGACCAAGTCGCGCGCGGGCACCGGCTCGAACAGTGCGGCCGCCGGCGGACCGGCCAGCGCGACACTGTGCTGCCGCGCCTTCGTCAACAGGATCGCCAGATCGTGATCGGCGAGCGCCGGTTCGACGATGCCTGCTTCGAGACCGCGACGCAGCCACTCGCCGAACTGCAGTTCGCGTCGCGCCGGATGACGCCACGGCACCACGTCGCCGTGCGCGACGACGGTGACCTCGAGCGGGCGCATGCCGCCTGCGTGACCGGGCGGCGCCGACGCAGCGAGCAGGTCGAACATCAGCGCACGCCGCGCCGTTTCGTCGGGCCGCACGGCCACCGTCACCAGCAGATCGATGTCGCTGCGCGGTTTCAAGCCGCCGTCGAGCGCCGAACCGAACAGGTGGATCGCATCCAGCGTCGCACCGAGATGTCGCTCGATCGCGGCGCGCGCGGTAGCGACCTGCCCGGCGATTTCAGACGGAACGCATTCAGTCACGATGCGCGGGCCTCACGATGCGCACGCAACAGGCGCAGCGGGAGCGACGAGGTAACGAGGTAACGAGAGCGGCGGGCTGCGGCGGTACGACGGCACGTGCGGATGACGATTGCCGTCCAGCGTTGCGCACGCGCGGCACGCCATTCGCCGCGTGGCACGCATCGAACCGCACATCGACGGCGCTTCGCGTTTTCGCTGCCGCGCGATTTGCGCGGCGCAATAAAAATCCCCGCACGCTTTCGCGTACGGGGACCGCAGGACATCGCAACGGCTGCCGACACGCATTCGGCAGCCGTTGCGCGGCATTACGCTGCCGCGTCCTTCAGCTTCTTCAGCGCACGAGCCTTCACGCGCACGCTGGCCGGCTTCGCCGGGAACCAACGCTCTTCGCCCGTGAACGGATCCTTGCCGAAGCGCTTCTTCTTCGCCGGCACGACTTGTGCCGTGATCTTCAGCAGACCCGGCAGCGTGAACTCGCCTGCGCCCTTCTTGTGGACCGAGCCCAGCACGACGTTCTCGAGTGCGGCGAGCACTGCCTTGACCGCCTTCACTTCCACGGCTGCGCGCTCGGCGATGTGCGTTGCGAGCGATGCCTTCGTGAACTTGTCCTTCAGCGGCGTCGGAGCAGCGGGCGCCTTCGCGACGGCGGCCTTCTTGGCCACTACTTTCTTCGCGGGCGCTACTTTCTTAGCAGCCACTTTCTTGGCCGGTGCGGCGGCAGCCTTCTTGGCCACCTTTTTTGCGGAAGTCGCCATGTTTCTCCTACCAGGTGTGGTCGTTGGATACATGAAGCGTGCACTGCGCACGCTTCAACGCCGGATTCTACAAGCGCCTTGACGCTTCGTGCAGTACTTTTATGCGTTTTCGCGGGGTTTCCCGCAGGTTTTGTTGCGTGCGACCGACTTCAACGAGGCTTGAGGGTCTGTTTACGCATGGAACGCACATGCGTTGCCACGAGAACGGCCGCTCGCCGCGTTGCGCTCCTTGCGAATACGTCAGTATTCGCGGCGTCGCGCGCCTCGCGAGCGGCCGTTCTCGTGGCAACCCCAAATTTAAAAAATACATTCCACGGGAATGCCCGCAATCGCCCGCATGGCGGCGTCGCTCGTCGCTTGTTTGGCTCGGCCAAACGGCGCTCCTCACTTCTTGCCCTACGAGCGATTGCGGGCATTCGCATGCGCGTTCCATGCGTAAACAGACCCTCACATCAAAAAACGCCTTCACGTATGCGCCCGAACGTGAATTACGTTCGATATTTGCGCACCTATACTGGCCTCGCTCAATGCCCGGATGCCTCCATGCGCGAAGTCAGATACGTCAAAGGACTCGACGGCCTGCGAGCCATCGCCGTCATTCTCGTTTTCCTGTCCCACAAGGGCCACGTCCTTGCCGTCGACGTCGGCAAGCTTGGCGTGTGGACGTTTTTCCTCATCAGCGGATTCCTGATCGTCGGCGAACTGCATCGCAACCGCCGGGCGGTCGAGTGCGGCACCATGACGCGCCGCCACGCGCTCGCGCTGTTCCTCGCGAAGCGCGCGCTGCGGATCTTCCCCGTGTACTACCTGCTGCTCGCCGCGCTCGCGATCGCGCACGCGCTCTTCTACCAGCGCGGCGTCAACCTCGGGCTCGCGTGGCACGCGGCGTTCCTGTCGAATTACTGGATCGGCGTCGTCAAGGACGGCTGGCCGGGCTCCACGTCGCACTTCTGGAGCCTCGCGGTTGAACAGCAGTTCTATCTGATCGCACCGCTCGCGCTGCTCGCGGTGCCCGCCGCGCGACACGTCGCACTCGGCGTCGCGGCCGTCGCACTGTGCGCGGCCGCGCATCTCGCGCTCTACCTGTCCGACGCGTCGCCGGTGCTGATCTACGCGTTTTCCCCGTGGAATTTCGCGCTGATCGCGCTCGGCGGCGTCGGCGCGATCGCGCTCGCCGATCACGGTTCGGCCGCCGTGCGCCGCGTCCCGCCCGGCTGGCTCGGCGCGGCAGGCGTCGTGTTTTTCCTCGCACTGCCTGCGTGCACGGCACTGCCCGCCGCGATCGCGGGGCTCGCGGATCTCTGCCTGTCCGCGTCGCTCGGCGCGCTGATGCTGTGGATCGTCAGCGAACCCGAGCATCCCGTCGTGGCGCTGCTCGACTGGGCGCCGCTCGTCTATCTCGGCACGATCAGCTACGGCTTCTACCTGTTCCACAACCTGATTCCGACGCGCTTCGGCGTGATGCCCGCGCTCTTCGCGCACGTGCCGATGCCGGAAATCGTCCGCGAAGCGCTGCCCGAGATGCTGCAATTCGCGCTCGCCGTGCTGCTCGCGCACCTGTCCTGGCGCTATCTCGAAAAAAGACTGCTCGACTTCAAGAAGCCGATCGCCGCGATGCTCGCCCGGCATTTCGTCGCGAGGCCGAGCACGTCGGCGCGTTGAGCGCCACGCGGAAGCGGAAAACACCGGGCGGGAAATGCGCGGGAAGATCGCGAGGCAGGTAGCGCCGGGAAGCTGACGCGCTGCGCCGCTACGTCATGAACCGGCGCGGACGGAACCGGCGCCGGCGCGAACGTCGACAATGCATCGCGCAACGACAACAACAACGCCGCGCCGCTCGCCCCGGCAAGCGCTTCGGCACCGGTTTCAGGCGCGACGCCGGACCGCGCCGGAGCGCCCCGCTCCACACACGGCACCACGCTCCACACGAACCCGACCACGCGGCAAGCCGGCCGCTCGCACCACGATCGCGCACCGGCAAATGCAAAAAAGCCCCGGCGCCTGAGCGGCCGGGGCCAACGGAACAACCACCACCTGAAACAACGGAGCGCGCGGCTGCCTACGCGACGGCAGCCAGCGCGGGCAAGCAGGTACGCAGGTACGCCTCGAATTCGCGGCTCACTTCCGGATGCTGGAGCGCGAGCTCGACGGTTGCCTTGAGATAACCGATCTTGCTGCCGCAGTCGAAACGCGTGCCGTAGTAGCGGTACGCGAGCACCTGCTCGTTCGCGAGCAGCGTCTGGACCGCGTCGGTCAGCTGCAGTTCGCCGCCCGCGCCCGGCTTGAGCTTGCGCAGGTGATCGAAGATCGTCGGCATGAACACGTAGCGGCCGACCACGCCGAGATTCGACGGCGCATCCTCGGGCGCGGGCTTCTCGATGATGCCCGACAGCTTGATGATGTCCTCTTCCCATTCGCGGCCTTCGACGACGCCGTACGAGCGGCTGTCCTCGCGCGGGATCGTCTCGACCCCGATCACCGAGCTGTGATAATGGTCGAACACGTCGACGAGTTGCTTGAGCACCGGCTGCTCGCCGTGCAGCAGGTCGTCGGCGAGAATCACCGCGAACGGCTCGCCATGCACGAGCTTCTCCGCGCACAGCACCGCATGGCCGAGGCCAAGTGCTTCCGGCTGGCGTACGTAGAAGCAGTTGACGTGGCTCGGCTTGATGCCGCGCACGAGTTCGAGCAGCTTTTCCTTGCCGCGCGCCTCGAGTTCGGCCTCGATCTCGTACGACTTGTCGAAGTGATCCTCGATCGCACGCTTGCTGCGCCCGGTGACGAAGATCATCTCGGTGATACCGGCGTTGATCGCTTCCTCGACCGCGTACTGAATCAGCGGCTTGTCGACGACGGGCAACATTTCCTTCGGGCTCGCCTTCGTTGCCGGGAGGAACCGCGTGCCGAGACCGGCAACGGGGAACACGGCCTTGGTGACTTTCAACATGTTCGCATCCTGATTGCGTTGACTGCGCCGCGTCGACCTGCGACCCGGCGCGATTGTGTTCCGAACGGCATATCGAGAATCGACGGCACTGCCAATTCCACTCCGCTCATTTTCGATATGGACTGATTGCCCAATGTTTCCGAAAAAAATATAATCCTTTCAATCCGGTCGATATTGCCGGGCCGAGTGCCGAAGCAGAAACAAATTACCGATTTTCCAGATACAAATCCTTACGATTCGAATTCCTCGATATAGGGCACGCCGCCCCGTTCGAGGCCCGGGCGAATCGGCTCGTTCTTCAACGCCTCGCGGTACGCCGACAGCACGGCCATGACCAGCAGTACTGCAGCGCTCGCGATCCAATGCATGTCCATCTTGCCGCTCCTTGCATCAATCAACTGGAGCTTCAAGCTATCAGAAAAAAATCGGTAAATAATTGACGCGCCTTCGGAACCGCTTTCAGAACCCGATAAAACCATCATGTGGAATCGCGTTATTTCCGGGCGAGATTTTTTTATTCATTGATCGAATTCTTGCGCATTACGATGGGAACAGACTTCCCGTTCGTCCGTCTTCCACTCCACCCGTCGCAAGGAATCGAATCGCATGCAAGCTTTCAGCGGATCGTCTCTGACCGCGCCGCCCGTCGCCGATCACAAGGAACACGTCATCGACGCGATGCGCGGCTTCGCGGCGCTGCTCGTCGCCTATTTCCACTGCCGCCAGGTCGTCTGGGTCGGGATGCAGACCTTCCATCATGCTTACGGTCGCGCGCTCGACCCGAGCGTGATCGTCGGCTACCTGACCTTCCCGTTCGCGTGGGGCTCCGCCGGCGTGCCGATCTTCTTCGTGATCAGCGGCTACTGCATCCACCGCAACGCGGCGCTCAAGCTCGCGGCCGATCCCGCGTACCGGCTCGACGCGCCCAACTTCTGGGCACGCCGGTTCGCGCGCATCTACCCGGTGCTGCTCGCCGCGCTGCTGTTCACGCTCGCACTCGACCTGGTCAGCCTGCAGATCGAGCCCGTCAGCCACAAGATCCGCGATATCGGCATCACCGCATTCCTCGTGAACCTGTTCTCGCTGCAGGGCGTCGCCGGCTACACGTACGGATCGAACGGTGCGCTGTGGACACTGTCGCTCGAAGTGCAGTTCTACGCGATCTACCCGCTGCTGTTCGCGCTGCGCCGACGCATCGGCATGCCGGCCGTCGTGGCCGCGGTCGCGCTCGTCAACGTCGCGTCGGCGTGGCTGCTCGAACGGCACGACCTGCAGTTCTTCACGTCGTACTGGCTGTCCTGGACGATCGGCGCATGGATCGCCGACGTGCGGGCTCAGCAGGCGCGCGGCGCGGCCGCCGTGCCGTCGCGCGCGTGGTACGTCGCGGCCGCCGTGCTGCTGGCCGCCGGCTGCGGCGCGTTCCATTTCGGGCAGTACGGCGCGTTCCAGCTGTGGTCGGCCGGCTTCGCGTGCTTCCTGTACCGCGCGCTCGCGCGCCCGCCGCGCCCGACGCCGCCGCTGCGCGTGCTCGGCTGGTTCGGCGACTTCAGCTATTCGCTGTACCTGATCCACCTGCCGCTGTTCGTCTGCCTCGGCTCGGTGCTGTTCCACTCCGAACTGCAACTGTCGATCTGGCCGTCGATCGCGTTCATGGCCACCGCGATTCCGGTCGCGTACCTGTTCTACCGGATGTTCGAGCGGCCGGCGATGACGTGGTCGGCCAGTTTCAAGCCGACGCGCGCTGCCCGCGTCGTCGCGCAGGCACCCGAGCGGGCCGTCTGATTCGGCCGGACCGGTTCCGGAGCCCCCGTGCGGCATCTCGCTGCACGGGGGCTTTTTCACGGCCGAAGCGCGGTTGCATGGTGGGTCGGGGGGATACGCAACCAACCCTGTAGCCGGCGCGCGTGACGGTCGCCTGTCCGGTCGCAATGCACCTGCCATGAGCACCACCTATCGGATTCGTCCGGGCGCCGCCTGTCTGCCTTGCAGCCCCGTCAGCCACACGGTCCCGATCGAATCGGCAACCGGCCGATCCCGCACCCGACCAAACCACGCCCGCTGAAAAACGAAGCCCCCACGCAGCACAACACCGCATGAGGGCTCGTTTCCCGCCGACTGGCGCCGTCTGCTACGTCCGCTTCTTCGCCTTCGCGGCCTTCGCCGTATCCGCGAGGATCTTCTCGACCCGCTCCACGTAGGTCTCGGTGCCGAACCGGCGCACCGCCGTCGCACGCCCGCTCGCGACGAGCCGTTCGCGCAGCGCGCCGTCGCGCTTGAGCATGTCCAGCGCGTTGGCCAGCGCGGTCGCATCGCCCGGCTCGCAGAGCAGCCCGTTGTCGCCGTCCTCGATGATCTCGACGACGCCGCCCGCGCGGGCCGCGACGACCGGCCGGCGCGCAAGCATCCCTTCGACGATCACGCGCCCGAACGGCTCCGGCGTGATCGACGTGTGCGCGACGACGTCGACCGCCGTCATGCACGCAGCCACGTCGCGCTGGAACCCGAGGAAATGCACGCGCGTGTCCATCCCGTGCCGCGCGACGTATTCGTGCAGTTGCGCCGCGTATTCGTCCTCGCCGAACAGCGGCGCGCCAACCAGCACCACGTGCATGCCGGGATGCCGCGCGGCGGCCTCCAGCAGCACGTGCTGCCCCTTCCAGCGCGCGAGACGGCTGAACGAGCCGACGAGCCACGCATCCTGCGGCAACCCGAGGCGCGCGCGCAGCGCAGCCTGGCTGACGCCTTCCAGCGTATCGAACGGCTCGGCCGAAATACCGTTGAACACGACGTCGACGTGCTGCGGCGTGAAGCCCGTCAGCGTGCGGAACGCCTGCGCGGACGCGTCGGAGTTCGCGATCACGCGCGTGACGCCGAGCCGCGCGCAGTACTTGATCGCCAGCAGCTGCTTGCTGCCGAAATGGTCGGTGCTGACGATGTCGCGCAGATGCCAGACCACCGGCTTGCGCGCGAGCCGCCCGGCGAGCGCGGCGACCACCATCGCGCGTTGCGTGTTCGCGTAGATCACCTCGGCACGGCGCGCGCGCCGCGCGACGTCGCGCACGAGCCGCACGAGCTGCTTCAATGCGCCCGCCGACACGCCGCCCTGCTTGCGCACGCCCGCGAGCGCGCCCTGGTCGACCACGTCGACGCGCGCGCCGATCTCGTCGAGCGCCGCGCGGAACGGGCCGTCGTCGAACAGCAGCACGTCGGCGTTCGCGCGCATGTGCTTCATGATCTCGAGCAGCGACAGCTCGGCGCCGCCGAGCACGCCGCTCTGGTCGAGCACGAGCGTCGCCGGGCCGCGCGCGGCCGGCATCGGCGCGACGGCCGTGCCGCGCTGCGCGGTCGAGCCGGGCAGCGCGGTTTCCACATAGTCGAGAAAGCGCCGCCGGAACGTATCGGCGGAAAACCGCTCCGCGTTCGCGCGGCATGCGTTCGGCGTGAAACGCTGCGGCGCGCGCTCGAAATCGTCGACGGCCGCGACGATCGCATGCGGCGTCTGCTCGTCGAAGAACAGCCCGGTCGGGTTCGCGTCCGATTGCGGGTCGAGCACGGTTTCGAGCGCACCGCCCTTGCCGTATGCGATCACCGGCGTGCCGCAGGCCTGCGCCTCGACGACCGAGATCCCGAAATCCTCCTCGGCCGCGAACACGAACGCCTTCGCGCGCCGCATCCGGTCGTGCAGCACCGCGAACGGCTGGTAGCCCATGATCTCGACGTTCGGGCCAGCCTTCGCGCGGATCTTCTGCATCTCGGGGCCGTCGCCGATCACGACCAGCTTGCGCTCGGGCGTCTTCGAGAACGCCTCGACGATCAGGTCGATCTTCTTGTACGGCACCATCCGCGACGCGGTCAGGTAGAAATCGTCCTTGACCGCGTTCAGCGAGAAACCGTCGACGTCGACCGGCGGGAAGATCACCGCCGCGTCGCGGTGGTAGACCTTCTTGATGCGCCGTGCGATGAACGCGGAGTTCGCGACGAAGCCGTCCACCGCGTTGGCGGTGCGCGTGTCCCAGTTGCGGATGTAGTGAAGAATCATCCGCGCGAGCAGCGATTTCGGCCCATGCGTGAGGTTCGACTGCTCCAGGTACTGGTGCTGCAGGTCCCACGCATAGCGGATCGGCGAATGCACGTAGCTGATGTGCACCTGGTCCGGCCCGGTCAGCACGCCCTTCGCGACCGCGTGGCTGCTCGAGATCACGAGATCGTACTCGGACACGTCGAGCTGCTCGATCGCGAGCGGCATCAGCGGCAGGTAGCTGCGGTACTTGGTGCGCGCGAACGGCAGTTTCTGGATGAACGACGTCGTCACCGGCTTGCCGCGCACGAACGCGCGGTCGTCGAGGAAATCGACGAGGCTGAACAGGTCCGCGTCGGGAAAGCACGCGACGATCTGTTCGAGCACGCGCTCGGCACCGGCATAGGTGACGAGCCAGTCGTGGACGATCGCCACGCGCAGCGCGCGCGCCGGCTGGCGCGCGCTGGCCCGCCCGGCCGGCATGGACCGGCGCAGCGCGGCGGCATCGCCCGCTTCGGCCACGGCCGCATCGGCGGTGGCGAGGTTCAGGATGGCGTGTTCCGCCAGATCGCGATTCATATCGTTTTCCTCGCATTGAGACGGACAAACAGGTCGCGCACGAGCGCGCGCAGCCCCGGCGTCATCGTGAGCGACCACGCGACGTTCAGCACCAGCACGATCGCGCACATGCCGATCGATTCGCCGAGCCCCGGCCATGCCTGCGCGAGAAACAGGCTCGCGAGCAGGAAGGCCAGGTGCGCCAGCATGTCGAGCACGATCGCGCGCATCCGGATCGCCGACAGGTACAGCAGCACGCCGTAGTCGACGAACGCGCGCGCCGCGACGACCACCGCCGCGCCGATCAGCCCGAAGTGATGAATGCCGAACCACAGGCCGCCGACGAAGAACGGCATTTCGACGAGCCCGGCGAACGCCGCGCGGGCCGGGTTGACCTGCGACTGGATCAGGATGCGCGTCACGCTCGCCTGGCCGACGAGCCACACGCTGATCACCAGCACGCGGCCGACCGGCGCCGAGTGCGCGGCGAGATCGGCGCCGACCCACAGCGTGAGGAACGGCGCGAGCGCGAAGATCGCGACGATGCCGACCGGCGTGAACACGCCGTTCAGGAATTCGAGCGACTGGCGCGCGAGCGTGTCCGCGTGATCGCGGCCGACCGCCGACAGGCGCGGGAACAGCGTGCGCACGAGCGCGTTCGGCAGCATGTTCAGGCGCGTGACGAGGTTCTGCGGCACCGTGTAGTAGGTGACGAACTTCGCGCCCATGCCGGCGCCGAGCATCACGCGGTCGAGCGTGTCCGCGATCATGCTCGTCGTGCTCGCGATCAGCATCCAGCCGCCGAAGTTGAACAGCCCCTTCGCGGTGCCCCACTGCGGCGGATCGATGCGCCGGATCCCGAGCACCTTGATGCTGGCGTGGCCGAGCATCGCCGCCGCGATCAGGCGCGCGACGACTGCCGCGGCGAGCACGGTCTGCAGGTTCGGCGCGATCCACCATGCGGCGCCGAGCGGCAGCAACTGGAACAGGAACGTGCCGATCGTCTGGTTCGTGTTGAACACGCCGAACCGTTCGGCGCCGTTGATCGCGCCGGCGAACACCCACGACACGTTCGCGAGCGGAATCGCGAGCGCGAGCCACGGCAGCGCGAGATACACCTCGTGCTGCATCGCGGCCGACACCTTCGTGAAATACGCGGTGTAGACGAACGCGCCGAAATAGATCAGCAGCCCGCCCACGACGCCGGTGCCGAGATTCAGCCAGAACGCGCTCCAGAACACGCGCGCGCTTTCGTCGTCGTTGCCGCTCGCGAGCGCCTTCGAGATGTGGTTCTGCGCGGCCATGCTCATCCCGAGATCGAGGATCCCGAAATAGCCGATCAGCGTCCATACGAGGCTGACGACGCCATAGCGTTCGACGCCGAGCGCGTGGATATAAGCGGGCACCGTCACCAGCGACACGAAGGTCGGCAGGATCAGCCCGATGAAATTGATCGAAACGTTCTTGAGTATGCCTTTGTCCATGCTTGTGCCTTGTGTGACGGCGACATCGTCGTGAGCGGCGCGCCGCCCGTCACGGTTTCCAGCGATACATCAGCACCTTGCCGCGCGCGTCTTCCTCGACGAACACGAGGTATTCGCCGTTCTCGCGCCGGAACGCACTGATGCCGAACGGCACGTCGACCCAGCCGGATGCCTTGCCGACCTCGGTGCCCGGGCTCATCACGCCCACTTCCTTGCCGGTGTCCTTGTCGTACACGTGGATCTTGCCGACCGGCTCCACGGTGAAGATGTAGCGGCCCTCGACCGTGATCCCGATCAGGTCCAGGATCGGCTTCGCGTCGAGCTGCCACGGCAGCGCGACCGTATAGCGCACGACGGGCGAGCCGGTCGACCACTTGTCGAAACGCACCAGCACGCGGCCGACTTCCTTGTTGATGCCAGGCTGCGGCGGCGCGTCGGCCGTGTAGCCGGTCACGTACAGCGTGTCGGCTTGCGCGTCGTAGATCGAGCGGCGCAGTTGCGTGAACGGCTGCGGCATCGGGTAGGTCGTGACCTTGTCGTACGAGTAGATCGGGTTGCCGGCCTTGTCGACGCCGCCGGACTGGAAGCGGTGGATGCCGCGCACGTCGCTCGTGCGCCAGATGTCGCCCTTCGTGTCGACCCACCAGCCCCAGCCGCCCGCCTTGGCCTTGCCGGTCGTGTTGATCTCGAACTCGTCGGCGTCGAGCCGGCCGTTGCCGTTCGCATCGCGCCACAGCCAGTCGCCGCCGGGCGGCTTGTTCGGCACCTTGTCGACCGGCCGCGCGCGGCCCGCGATCAGGCCCGACGGAATCGCCACCTCGCCGTCGCGCTTCGCATCGAAGCGGTAGATCTTCAGGTGATCGGCGTACATGTCGGTCAGGTACAGGAACGTACGGCCGTCGACGCGGCGCGCGATCGGCATGCCCGGCCACTGGTCCGTGTGGAACACGGGGTCGTCCGGATACTTGAAGCGGTTCGACAGGAAGCCGACGTATTTCCAGTCCTGGCCCGGCGGCTTCGACAGGTCGAGCTCGAAGCGCTTGTTGCCCGTGTACACGCTGTTCGGCCGCGCGGGGTCTAGCCACGCGCCGTCGACGAACAGCAGCCCCTGCACCTGCCAGCGCGGCTTGCCGTCCGGTGTATAGCTTTCGAGCACCGCGCCGAGCCCGGCGCCGATCGTGTCGTGGCGCGGCCCGATGCCGTTCATCGACACATACACGTTGCCCGCGCGGTCGACGCCGACGCCCGTCAGCCCGTTGAAGCGCTGCGGCCCCGGCCGCCCCGGCACCGGGCCGGCGAAGATGCCGCCGCGCTCGCCGAGCGTGCCGGACTGCGCATAACCCTTGCCGCCTTTCGAGAAGATCAGGATCTGCTGGCGCGGCCCGTTGTCCGCGACGAGCACGCGCCCTTTCGCGTCGACCGCCACGTCCACCGCGTCGGTGCCTTCCGGCAGCGCAGGCGCGTCGTCGAGCTTGCGGCCGTCCGCACGCACGTGCACGAGGTGCGCGGGGCCGCTGAGCGTGTCCGTGAGCAGCCACAGCGTGCCGTCGCCCGCGAGCGCGATGCGGCCCGGTTCGTGCGCGCTCCACGTGCCCTTCTGCTGCATCGTCTCCGCGTCGTACACGTCCACCACGTCGTGCGACGGATTCGTCGCGAACAGCGTCTTGTCGTCGGCCGCGAGGCCGCCCACTTCCGCCTTCACCTCGCCCACTTCCGAGCGCGCGGGGGCCGGCACCTCGTTCATCATCATGAAGCTCGCGGCCATGCGCGCGCGGCCGGCATCGGCGCGTCCGCCCGGCGCGACCTGCGGTGCCGCGCGAAACGGCGCGGGCTGCTTCATGTCGCCGATCGTGCGCCGCGAGATGCCGAACCACTGCTTGCCCTTGTCCGGCCAGATGCCGGGCGACTGCAGGTGGCCGCGTTCGTTGCCGACGCCGATCGCGACATACGCGTACTTGCTGTTCACGGCGATCGCGTTGCCGCCGAGATTGCCCCAGCCGTGCGTGCCGCCGGCGAAGCCGAGCATCTTCCCGTCCTGGTAGACGCTCGCCTCGGCCCCGCTTTCGTCCCACGGCGCATTCGTATACACCTTGCCTTCAGGCGTCACCGCGATCGCGCGGATGTCGATCTGCGTCCAGCTGCCGTCGCCATAGCCGAACGTGTTGCCGATCCACGACGTCGTCGCGGGCAACACCGTTTCGGCCGGTGCGGCGCTCGTCAGCAGCGTCGCGCATACCGTCATGCCTACCAGAATCAGACGTCGCAATGCGCTTCTCCAGACTCGATGCAACAGCGACCGGCGCCGCCCCAAACTGCCGCTGGCGCACCCTGTCGCTAAATGGGTTTCAAACGTCGCGATGCAGGTTACAAGCAAAAATAATCACAAGAAATTTGGAAATATTTGGGGATGTTTCCGCCTGAAATATCGAACCGGAACAGGCGGAAAATGGCGTCCGGAAACGGCAATAACGACCGCCTTTCACGCGTCGCGCTGTAGAAAATGCCGCTCCGCTCCGCCTGTCGCGGCTGCCTGGGCATCAACCTTTCACCTCGCGACCGGAATAATCGGCATTTGAATGCTTGTCGTCAGATAAGTCGCATGCGTTTTTTTGCCGATTTCTTTTCCCTAGAATCGTTTTCGATTCGATATTTCATTTAAAGGCATGCATTACGTTCACGCATCGGATGTGCGACGCGCCGCGGCCCCCGCCGCGCGTTGCGAAGGAGCGGCGCGATGACGGGCATCTCGCGACCCGCCGACCTGGCCCCGCCGCAACACGGCCGCATCGTGCAGCTCGACGGGCTGCGCGCGATCGCGGTCGGCGCCGTGTTCCTGCAGCACGCGCTGAAGGCGCCGCTCTGGATGGGGGTCGACCTGTTCTTCGTGCTGAGCGGCCTGCTGATCACCGGCATCCTGCTCGAACGAAAGGCGCGCGGGCAGTCATACTTCAGCCACTTCTACGCGCGCCGCGTGCGCCGCATCCTGCCGCCGTACGTGCTGCTGCTGGTGGTGTCGACGATCCTGTTCGGCGCGAGCTGGCTGCCGCACTGGCCGTGGTTCGCGTTCTTCTCGACCAATATCGGGCTGTCGCTCGGCAGCATCGGGCATGACAGCCTGAACGTGCTGTGGTCGCTCGCGGTCGAGGAGCAGTTCTATATCTTCTGGCCGTTCGTCGTGCTGTGGTGCTCGGAGCGAGCGCTGCTGTGGGTCGCCGCCGCGCTGATCGTCGCGGCTCCGGTGCTGCGTGCGATCGCGACGCCGTGGTTCGACTCGTTCTGGCCGATCTACTACCTGACGCCGTTCCGGATGGACCTGCTCGCCGCGGGCGCGCTGCTCGCGATCGTGCTGCGCCGCGACCGGCGCGCGCTGGAGCCGTTCTACCCGCTCGCGATCGTCGGCGCGCTCGTGTCGCTCGCGATCCTCGGCTGGCTGCACTTGTCGTTCCCGCGCTTTCGCGCCGCGAACACGCCGCTGTCCAATGCGGCGCTCTACAGCATCTCGCTGCTGTTGTGCACGTCGATCGTCGTGATCGCGCTGCGCGGCCGCGGCATCGTGCAACGCGCGCTGACGAACCCGATGCTCGTCTACGTGGGCACCGTCAGCTACACCGTGTACCTGATCCACCTGAGCGTGCTGTACGCGCTGTGGCCGCTGCACTTGAACCGCTTCGTCACGGCCGCGCTCGCGCTCGCGATCACGCTCGCCTACGCGACCCTGAGCTGGTACGGCTTCGAACGGCGCCTGACGCGCGGCCCCGCACGCCGCGCGCTGCCGGCCGCCGCCAGCACGACCGCCTGATTTTCCCTTTCGCTTCTACCAGGACAACGCCATGAGCCAAACTCGTAAAAAGGCCATCATTACCGGGATCTCGGGGCAAGACGGCGCCTACCTGACCAAACTGCTGCTCGACAAGGGCTACGAGGTCACGGGCACCTATCGCCGCACCAGTTCGGTGAATTTCTGGCGCATCGCCGAGCTCGGCGTCGACACGCACCCGAACCTCACGCTCGTCGAACACGATCTGACCGACGCCGGCTCGAGCCTGCGCCTGCTCGAACGCACGCAGCCCGACGAGTTGTACAACCTGGCCGCGCAGAGCTTCGTCGGCGTGTCGTTCGACCAGCCGGCGACGACCGCGGAAGTGACGGGCCTCGGCCCGTTGAACCTGCTCGAGGCGATCCGCGTCGTGAGCCCGAAGACGCGCTTCTACCAGGCGTCGACGTCCGAGATGTTCGGCAAGGTGCAGGCGATTCCGCAGACCGAAACGACCGCGTTCTATCCGCGCAGCCCGTATGGCGTCGCGAAGCTGTACGCGCACTGGATGACCGTGAACTACCGCGAGTCGTACGGCCTGTTCGGCAGCAGCGGCATCCTGTTCAACCACGAATCGCCGCTGCGCGGCCGCGAGTTCGTCACGCGCAAGATCACCGACACCGTCGCGAAGATCAAGCTCGGCAAGGCGACCCGCCTCGAGCTCGGCAACCTCGACGCGAAGCGCGACTGGGGCTTCGCGCTCGAATACGTCGAAGGGATGTGGCGCATGCTGCAGGCCGACGAGCCCGACACCTACGTGCTCGCGACCAATCGCACCGAGACCGTGCGCGACTTCGTGCAGATGGCATTCGCGGCTGCCGGCTACCAGCTCGAATGGACCGGCAAGGGCGAGCAGGAACGCGGCCTCGACGCGTCGAACGGCAACGTGCTGGTCGAAGTGAACCCGAAGTTCTATCGCCCCGCCGAGGTCGACCTGCTGATCGGCTGCGCGGACAGGGCTAAAGCGAAGCTCGGCTGGGTGCCGAAGACGACGCTCGAACAACTTTGCCAGATGATGGTCGAAGCGGATTTGATGCGGAACCAGCACCATGACACGTTCTGAAGCCGGACGCCCGTCGCGCCGTGCGTTCGTCACGGGCCTGACGGGCTTCACGGGCCGCTACATGCTCGAACGCCTGCAGGCGGCCGGCTATGACGTCTGGGGCACGGTCGCGCCCGGTGCGCCGCGGCCCGACGATCCGGCCTTCGCGCACTGCACGCTGCTGCCCGTCGACCTGCTCGACGCGGACGCGATGCGTGCGGCGGCCGCCGATGCACGGCCCGATGCGGTCGTGCATCTCGCCGCGCGCGCGCATGTCGCGCAGGACGAGCCGTCGCAGACCTACGCGGTCAATATCGTCGGCACACGCAACCTGCTGGCCGCGCTCGCGGGCCTCGACCACCGCCCGTCGGCCGTGCTGCTCGCGAGCAGCGCGAACATCTACGGCAATTCGACGGCCGGCGTGCTCGACGAGACCGTCGCGCCCGCCCCCGCCAACGACTATGCGGTCAGCAAGCTCGCGATGGAATACGCGGCGAAGCTGTGGGCCGACCGGCTGCCGATCGTGATCGCGCGGCCGTTCAACTACACGGGCGTCGGCCAGGGCGAAGCGTATCTGCTGCCGAAGCTCGCCGCGCACTACGCGCGCAACGAACCGCGCATCTCGCTCGGCAATCTCGACGTGAGCCGCGATTTCTCCGACGTGCGCGACGTGACGGCCGCCTATCTGAAGCTGCTCGAAGCGGCGCCGGCCGGCGAGACGTTCAACGTCTGCTCGGAGCGCGCGTATTCGCTGAAGGAAGTGCTGGCGATGCTGTCGCGCATCGCCGGTTACGTGATCGACGTGACGGTCGATCCGCGTTTCGTGCGGCACAACGAAGTGAAAAGCCTGAGCGGGTCGCGCGACAAGCTGCGGCGCGCGGTGGGCGAGCTGCCCGTCACGCCGCTCGACGAAACGCTGCGGTGGATGGTGGATGCGATGCGTGCCGCGCCGCACGGGCACGCCGGCTGAATCACGCGGCGCATGCACGAGCGCGGTGCGCCGGACGCCATGCCTTCATGCGGGAAAAACAACGGGCCGCCTGTTTTGCAGGCGGCCCGTCGTCGTTGATGCGTCGATGCGGCGAAAGCACCGCGTCGCTCAGCCCTCCAGGCCGCGCGCGAGATCGTTACGCAGGTCGCCCGCGTTCTCGAGGCCGACCGACAAGCGGATCAAACCTTCGGTGATCCCTGCCGCCGCGCGCGCTTCCGGCGTGATGCGGCCGTGCGTCGTGGTCGCCGGATGCGTGATCGTCGTGCGCGTATCACCGAGGTTGCCGGTGATCGAGATCAGCTTCGTGTTGTCGATCACGCGCCATGCGTTCGCGCGCTGCTGCTCGGGCGTGTCGCCCTTCAGCTCGAACGACAGGATCGCGCCGCCCGCCTTCTGCTGACGCTTCGCGAGTTCGTACTGCGGGTGCGACTCGAGGCCCGGATGAAACACGCGTGCCACCGCCGGATGCGAATCGAGCCAGCGCGCGATTTCCAGCGCGTTCGCCGATTGCTTCTCGACACGCAGCGACAGCGTCTCCATCCCCTTCAGCAGCACCCACGCGTTGAAGGCCGACAGCGTCGGGCCCGCGCTGCGCACGAACGGGAACACCTTGCCCATGATGAATTCCTTCGAGCCGACCAGCGCGCCGCCGAGCACGCGGCCCTGCCCGTCGAGGAATTTCGTCGCCGAGTGCATCACGACGTCCGCGCCGAGCTTCAGCGGCTGCTGCAGCACCGGGCTGCAGAAACAGTTGTCGACGACGAACAGCGCGTTGGCCTGCTTCGCGATCTTGCCGATCGCCTCGATGTCGGCGAGCTCGGTCAGCGGGTTCGACGGCGTCTCGAGGAAGAACATCTTCGTTTCGGGCCGCACGGCTTCCTGCCATGCGTTCAGGTCGGTCGGATCGACGAAGGTCGTCGTGATCCCGAACTTGCTGAAGATCTGCGAGAACATCCCGAGCGTCGAGCCGAACAGGCTGCGCGAGCTGACGAGGTGATCGCCCGCCTGCAGCGCGGACATCACGACCGACATGATCGCGGCCATCCCCGACGCGGTGGCGATGCACGCCTCGCCGCCCTCGAGCGCCGCGAGACGCTCCTGGAACATGGTGACGGTCGGGTTCGTGAAGCGCGAATAGGTGAAGTAGTCTTCCGAATTCGCGAAGCGCTCGGCCGCGTCGGCCGCGCTCTGGAAGCAGAAGCTCGACGTAAGGAACAGCGCTTCTGAGTGCTCGTTGAAGTCGCTGCGCAGCGTGCCCGCGCGCACGGCAAGCGTGTCGAAGTTGAGGGAGTCGTCCATGTTCCGTTTTCCGTATTCGATGGCCGCGCGTGTCGCGCAGGCCAAGTCAAAACCAGGCCAAAACAAAAAGCCCGCTATGCATCGGCATCAGCGGGCTTCGGGCGGTACGACAGCGATCGACTCGGGCCGACTGCCGCCGGCCTTCGCTTTAGCTGTTTTGGGAAGTCGCCCCGCGTCCGCAAGCTGATATCAAATCGACGCAAGGCAACATCCTATCACGCTTCGGCAAAAGCGTACGCCGGTGTCACTCGACCGACAGCTGCAGGTTCATCTGCGAGCGCCCGGTGTCGCCGGCCGTGTCGCGATCGGCCTGCGACGCCGGCGTAAGGCGCGCGCGCTCGATCGCGTCGAGATACTCGGGCGTCACGTCGCCGGTGATGTAGTTGCCGTCGAAGCACGACGCCTCGAAGCGTTCGAGCTTCGGGTTGATGTCGCGCACCGCGCGGCGCAGGTCGTCGACGTCCTGGTAGATCAGGTGATCGGCGCCGATGATCTTCGCGACTTCGTCGTCGGTACGGCCGTGCGCGACGAGCTCGCCGCGCGTCGGCATGTCGATGCCGTACACGTTCGGGAACTTCACGGGCGGCGCCGCCGACGCGAAGATCACCGACTTCGCGCCCGCATCGCGCGCCATCTGCACGATCTCATGCGAGGTCGTGCCGCGCACGATCGAATCGTCGACGATCAGCACGTGCTTGTCCTTGAACTCGATGCTCATCGCGTTGAGCTTCTGGCGCACCGACTTCTTGCGCACGGCCTGCCCCGGCATGATGAACGTACGGCCGACGTAGCGGTTCTTGAAGAAGCCTTCGCGATACTCGGCGCCGAGCTTCGCGGCGACCTGCATCGCGGCCGGGCGCGACGAATCGGGAATCGGCATCACGACGTCGATCGGCACGTTCGGCAGCTCGCGCTTGATCTTCTCGGCGAGATAGTCGCCCATGCGCAGGCGCACGTTGTAGACGGGCACGCCGTCGAGGCACGAATCCGGACGCGCGAGGTACACGTATTCGAACATGCACGGATTCAGCGTCGGCTGCTCCGCGCATTGCTGGCTGTGGAAGTTGCCGGCCGGGTCGATGAAGATCGCCTCGCCCGGCTGCACGTCGCGCACGAATTCGAAACCGATGCCTTCGACCGCGACCGACTCCGACGCGACCATCCACTCGGTGCCGTGCTCGGTTTCGAGCTTGCCGATGCAGAGCGGGCGGATGCCGAACGGATCGCGGAACGCGAGCAGGCCGTAGCCGGCGATCAGCGACACGATCGCATACGAGCCCTGCAGGCGGCGATGGACGCCCGAGACCGCCTTGAACACCGAGGCCGGATCGAGCTCGAGGCCCGTGGTCGACAGTTGCAGCTCGTGTGCGAACACGTTGAGCAGCACTTCACTGTCGGAATTGGTGTTGATGTGCCGGCGGTCGATCCGGAACATCTCGTCCTTCAGTTGCTGCCAGTTCGTCAGGTTGCCGTTGTGCGCGAGGATGATCCCGAACGGCGCGTTCACGTAGAACGGCTGCGCCTCGGCCTCGCTCGACGCCGAACCGGCCGTCGGGTAGCGCACCTGGCCGATGCCGTAGGTGCCGGGCAGGCTGCGCATGTTGCGCGTGCGGAACACGTCGCGCACCATGCCGTTCGCCTTGTACATGTGGAAATTGCTGCCGTCCGCCGTCGCGATGCCCGCTGCGTCCTGACCGCGATGCTGCAGCAGCAGCAAGCTGTCATAGATCAGCTGGTTGACAGGAGATTGGGAGATAACGCCTACGATGCCGCACATGGCATGTCCTTCAGAATGACAAAATCGGTTACGTCCTGCCCGGCCGCGTCGTCACACGCGTACGTACTGGGCCATGCCGTCGGGCAGGAGCTGCTTCAGCTCGTGCACGCCCTGTTCGGCGAAAGGACGCAATAGCGCATTGCGCCAGAAATCCTGTTTGGGCAGTTCGGTCAGCCCGGCCGCCGCGACCAGCAGCACCACCAGCACACAGCCGCGGACGAGCCCGAACATCATGCCCAGCGAGCGGTCGACGCCGCCCAGGCCGCTCGCCTGCGCGATCCGCGACAGCAGCGCGTTCGCGACGCCGGCGACCAGTACCACGCCGATCACGACCAACGCGAAGGCGATCACCCACTGCGTCAGCGCGCCGCCCGGCCAGTTCGCCGGAATGTACGGCACGACCAGCCCGACGTAGCGACCGGCGATCACGATCGCCGCGATCCAGCCGATCAGCCCGAAAATCTCCGACACGAAGCCGCGCCACGCACCGCGCAGCGCCGACAACACGATCACCGCCAATACAGCGTAGTCGAAAGCGGTCATCATCGTGCGTTACTGCGTCAGACCGGCTTCGCGCACCTTCGCGATCGCGGCGGACGCCGCCGCTCGATCCGCGAACGGGCCGGCACGCAACAGTGTAGCCGTGCCACCGTCTGCCTGCTTGCGATGCTCGACATATGCGGGCACGCCCGCCGATTTCAACTTGGTCGCCCACGAACGGGCCGTCGCGTCATCCTTGAACGAACCGAGCTGCACCGCGAAGCGCGCACCGGCCGGCGACGACGGCGACGATGCATCGCCGCTGTCCGGGCTCGCGGCGTCGGCATTCGCGACGGTCGCGGGCGCCGGCTTCGGCGCGGCCGGTTTCGCCGCGGGAGCAGCCGGCTTCGGCGCGGGCTTCGGCGGCGTCACGCTCGCCGTGGTCGTCGTATCGGGTTTCGCGGCCGGCTTGGCGGGTGCTGCCGCGACGGCCGTGTCGGAGGCATCGGAGGCCGGCGGCTCGTCGTGCGCGACGCCTGCCTGCACGTCGGGCGCGTCGTCGTCACGCGGCGCGACTGCCTGGTGCGCGGGCCGGTTCGGGATGTCGATCGCGATGTCGTCCGTCACCGGCTTCGGGTGCGAATCGAGCACCATCGGCAGCACGATCACGGCGGCCACGACGAGCGCGATCGCGCCGACGAGGCGACGGCGCGCGCGTTGCTTTTCTGGAAGGGTCGGATCGAGGAGCAGCGCGTCCGATTCCGGACGCTCGGTGCGGCGCGGGCGCCGCTCGACGCGTTCAGTGCGCTCCGTGCGCACGTTCCGGGAGGTCCCGGTGCGACCGCCGCGCCGCGTGGGTGCGTCGTCGTCTTTTTTGCCGAACGAGAAAATTCCCATGAATGGCTGAGTCCGAAACTGCCCGTCAGTCAGTGTTGCTGCGATTTACGGTAGGCCAGCACGCCGGCAACCGTATGGAAACTGCCGAAAACCACGATTCTATCATTCTCGGATGCTCTTTTTAGTGCATCGCGAAACGCTTCGGCCGGCGACGCGTAACGCGTCACGCTCGAATCGGGCCCCTCCTCCACGCCAGCCTTGCGCAGCGCGGCTTCGAGCTGCTCCGCGGAGGCCGCGCGCGGCAGCGGCAGGTCGGTCACGCACCAGTGGTCGATCTCGCCTTTCAGGTGCCGCAGCACGCCGTCGATGTCCTTGTCGTGCATCGCGCCGAACACCGCGTACGTGTACGGGAAAAAGCCCATGTTGCCGAGATTCTGCTCGAGCACGGCCGCCGCGTGCGGGTTGTGCGCGACGTCGAGCACGATCGCCGGCTTGCCGGGCAGCACCTGGAAGCGCCCCGGCAGCTCGACGTTCGCGAGCCCGAGCCGGATGTCCTGCGCGGATACCGGCAGCACCGGGCGCAGCGCCTCGAGCGCGGCGAGCGCGGCCGATGCATTGATCAGTTGATTCGCGCCGCGCAGCGCCGGATACGCGAGCGCCGGATAGCGCTTCTCGCGGCCGAGGTAGCTCCACTGCTGGCGCTCCGCACCCGCCTGTGCCTCGTAGCGGAAATCGCGGCCGACGAGCCACAGATCGGCGCCGATCGCTTCGGCATGGTCGATCAACGTTTGCGGCGCGGCCGGATCGCCGCAGATCGCCGGCTTGCCCGCGCGGAAGATCCCGGCCTTCTCGAACGCGATCTTCTCGCGCGTGTCGCCGAGGTATTCGGTATGGTCGATGTCGATGCTCGTGACGATCGCGCAATCGGCATCGATGATATTGACCGCATCGAGCCGGCCGCCGAGGCCGACTTCGAGGATCACCGCGTCGAGCCCGCGCGATGCGAACAGATGCAGGATCGCGAGGGTCGTGAATTCGAAATACGTGAGCGACACCGGTTCCGGCAGCGACGTGCGCGCGGCTTCGACGGCCTCGAAGTGCGGCAGTAGTTCGTCGTCGGTGACGTTCTGCCCGTTCACGCGCGCGCGCTCGTTGAATTCGAGCAGGTGCGGCGACGTGTGGCAGCCGATCTTGTAGCCCGCGCGCAGCAGGATCGTCTCGAGGAACGCGCAGGTCGAGCCCTTGCCGTTCGTGCCGCCGACGGTGATGACGGGGCACGCGAATTCGAGCTGCAGCGCCGCCTTGACCTGCCCGATGCGGGTCAGGCCCATGTCGATGCCGACCGGGTGCGCGCGTTCGAGGTGCGAAAGCCACGCGTCGAGAGTGGGAAAAGTGCTCATCGGATCAAATCTGGATCGGTACCGCCACTACGCCAAAAAACGAAGCGCGCCGCCTGACGCTGAAGCCAGGCGACGCGCAGAGTTCACAACCTCGCGCCGGTCAGGCCAGCGCGTCGGCCGGCTGTCGCTGCAGCAGCGCGAGCAGCTGCGCGATCTCGTCGCGCATCTTGCGGCGGTCGACGATCATGTCGATCGCGCCCGTCTTCAGCAGGAATTCGGCGCGCTGGAAACCTTCCGGCAGCTTCTCGCGGACCGTCTGCTCGATCACGCGCGGGCCGGCAAAGCCGATCAGCGCCTTCGGCTCGGCGATCACGACGTCGCCGAGGAACGCGAAGCTCGCCGACACGCCGCCCATCGTCGGATCGGTCAGTATCGAGATGAACGGCAGCTTCGCTTCGGCCAGCTTGGTCAGCATCGCCGTGGTTTTCGCCATCTGCATCAGCGACAGCAGGCTTTCCTGCATCCGTGCGCCACCCGACGCCGTGAAGCAGATGAACGGCACGTGCTGTTCCAGCGCGTTCTGCGCGCCGCGCGCGAAGCGCTCGCCGACGACCGAGCCCATCGAGCCGCCCATGAACGAGAACTCGAAGCAGGCCGCGACGACGGGCAGCGTGTGGATCGCACCGCCCATCACGACCATCGCGTCGGTCTCGCCCGTCTCGTCCATCGCTTCCTTCAGACGATCGGGGTACTTGCGGCTGTCCTTGAACTTCAGCGAGTCGACCGGCACGATTTCCTGGCCGATTTCATAACGGCCTTCCGGATCGAGCAGCCCGTCGAGGCGCTCGCGCGCACCGATGCGCATGTGGTGATCGCACTTCGGGCACACGTGCAGGTTCGCGTCCACGTCGTTGCGGTAAAGCACGGCCTCGCAGGACGGGCACTTGACCCACAGGCCTTCCGGAACGCCCTTGCGGCTTTTCGGGTCGGTCTGCTTGATCTTCGGCGGCAACAGTTTGTCGAGCCAGCTCATCGTATGGTTTCCTGTTCCGTGGCGGGCCGGGCCGCGTAGCCCGTTCCCGCCTTCCTATGTTGGTGTTATCGCGCCGTCTTGCCCGCGCCGTCCAGCGCGGCGCGCAGCTCGGCGATGAACGCCTTCAGCGCGGCGGCGGCGCCTTCCGGCGCAGCGCTTTCGAGCAGCTGCACGAGGCGGCTGCCGATCACGACGGCGTCCGACACCTCGGCCACCGCGCGCGCCGTTTCGGCGTCGCGGATGCCGAAGCCGACGCCCACCGGAACCGGCACGCGCGACTTGATGGCCGGGATTTTACCCGCAATGCTCGAAACATCCAGATTTCCCGCGCCGGTCACGCCCTTGAGCGACACGTAATACACGTAGCCGCTCGCGATCTTGCCGACGTCGGCGATGCGTTCGTCGGTCGACGTAGGCGCGAGCAGGAAGATCGGATCGATCTGCGCGGCGCGCATCTTTTCGGCGAATACGCCCGCCTCTTCCGGCGGATAGTCGACGACGAGCACGCCGTCGACGCCGGCCGCCTGCGCTTCGGCCGCGAACGCGTCGACGCCCATCCGCTCGATCGGGTTCGCATAGCCCATCAGCACGACCGGGGTTTTCGCATCGGTTTCGCGGAAGCGCTTCACGTCGGCGAGCACGCTCTTCAGCGTGACGCCGCGCGCGAGCGCGCGTTCCGACGAGCGCTGGATCACGGGGCCGTCGGCCATCGGGTCCGAGAACGGCACGCCGAGTTCGATCACGTCCGCGCCGCCTTCGGCGAGCGCGTGCATGAATTCGACGGTCTTCGCGGGATCGGGGTCGCCAGCCGTGATGAACGGGATCAGGCCCTTTCGGCCTTGTTCGGCGAGCGCGGCAAAGGTCTGCTGAATACGGGACATGGCAATTTTCCTAGGATTCGTTCGGCGATACGGCCGCGCGATTCACGCGCATGCCGGCGCGGCGAGCGCGCTCACGCGCTCGTGCGCGATCGCACAATAACTTTCGTTGATCTCGTAGCCGACGAAGTCGCGCCCCTGCCGTGCGCAGGCCACCGCGGTCGTGCCGCTGCCCATGAACGGATCGAGCACGCGGCCGCCCGGCGGGCAGCTCGCGAGCACCATCCGCTCGACGATTTCCAGCGGCTTCTGGGTCGGATGATCGACGCGCTCCGCGTGCTGCCGGTGCAGGCGCGAAACCGACCAGACGTCCTTCGGGTTGTAGCCCATCTCCAGCCACTTGCTGCCTTCGAACAGCTTGCGCGAGCGGGCCTTCTTCGTGTCGGCGTCGTACGGGATGCGGACCGGATCGAGATCGAAGTAATACGCCTTCGAAACCGCGAAAAAACCGATGTTGTCGTGCACCGACGTGAAACGGCGCGTCGTGCCGCCCATGCTCGGCACGCGCCGGTCCCAGATGATCTCGTTGACCATCGTGAGCTTCGTCTTCAGGAAACTGAAGATTTCCGGCGCGTACTGCCATGTGCAGAAGATGTACATCGACCCGCTCGGCTTGAGCTTCGGAATCGCGAGCTCGAGCCACTCGCGCGTCCACGCCAGAAACACGTCGCCCGAACGCTTGTCCGAGTCGTTGCCGTAGTCCTTGCCGAGCCCGTACGGCGGATCGGCGACGATCAGGTCGATCGACGCATCCGGCAGGTGCGCGGCATCGGTCAGGAAATCGCGGTTATGCAGTTCGATACCGGACGGCAGCGCGCGCGGCACGACGGCAGCAGGCTGAAGCGCCTCCGCCTCGCTCGCGGCACCGCCGCCCGGTTCTTCGATCAGGTCACGCATCGGTCGGGGTCAGAGCTCGATGCCCGATCGCTCGGCGACCGTGTGCATGTCCTTGTCGCCGCGGCCCGACAGGTTGACGAGCAGGATCTTGTCCTTCGGCAACGTCGGCGCGAGCTTCACGCCATACGCGATCGCGTGGCTCGACTCGAGCGCGGGAATGATCCCCTCGATCCGGCAGCAGTCGTGGAACGCCTTCAGCGCTTCCTCGTCGGTGATCCCGACGTACTGCGCGCGGCCGCTGTCCTTCAGCCATGCGTGCTCGGGGCCGACGCCAGGATAATCGAGGCCCGCCGACACCGAGTGCGTCTCGATGATCTGGCCGTTGTCGTCCTGCAGCAGGTACGTGCGGTTGCCGTGCAGCACGCCCGGGCTGCCGGCGATCAGCGATGCCGCGTGGTGGCCCGTGTCGAGCCCGTCGCCGGCCGCTTCGACGCCGATCAGCTGCACCGACGCATCGTCGATATACGGATAGAAGATGCCCATCGCGTTCGAGCCGCCGCCGACGCAGGCGATCACCGCGTCCGGCTGCCGGCCCGCGAGCTCGGGCATCTGCACCTTGCACTCGTCGCCGATCACGCGCTGGAAGTCGCGCACCATCATCGGGTACGGGTGCGGGCCCGCGACCGTGCCGATGATGTAGAACGTGCTTTCGATGTTGGTGACCCAGTCGCGCATCGCTTCGTTCAGCGCGTCCTTCAGCGTGCGCGAACCCGACTCGACCGGCACGACCGTCGCACCGAGCAGCTTCATCCGGTAGACGTTGGCGGCCTGCCGGCGCACGTCCTCGGAACCCATGTAGACGACGCACTCCATCCCGAAGCGCGCGCAGATCGTCGCAGTCGCGACGCCGTGCTGGCCGGCGCCCGTCTCGGCGATCACGCGCTTCTTGCCCATGCGCTTCGCGAGCAGCGCCTGGCCGATCACGTTGTTGATCTTGTGCGCGCCCGTGTGGTTCAGGTCCTCGCGCTTCAGGTAGATCTGCGCGCCGCCGAGCGTCTCGCTCCAGCGCTGCGCGTGGTAGATCGGCGACGGACGGCCGACGAAATGCTTCAGCTCGCGCTCGAATTCGGCGACGAAGTCGGGATCGTTCTGGAATTTTTCATACGCCGCGCGCAGTTCGTCCAGTGCGTGAATCAGCGTCTCGGCGACGAACGTGCCGCCATACGGGCCGAAGTGGCCGCGAGCATCAGGAAGGTTGTACATGGTGTCTCTCTCGATCGGTCGATGCGCCCGCTTTCGGGGCCGCACCGGCTTGCATCACCCGGCGTCCGCTTCGCGCACCGCGCGTACGAACGCCGCCATCCGGGCGTGATCCTTCACGCCCTTCGCGCCCCCCACTTCGATGCCACTCGAGACATCGACAGCAAACGGGCGCAACTGGCGGATCGCATCACCGACGTTTTGCGCGCTCAAGCCACCACTCAAAACGGCCCGATGCGCGAGCTCTGCGGGAATAAGAGACCAATCGAAGACCTTGCCGCTACCGCCGTAGTCCGGCACCAGGGTGTCGAACAGGAGGCCGCGCGCTTTCGAATAATGAAGAGCCGATTCTACCAAATCGGACGGCTGCGTCGAGGGGCCGACGCGCACCGCGCGCAACCACGGCAGGTGTGCCGCGCGGCCGAGCGCGTCGCATTGCTCCGGCGTCTCGTCGCCATGGAACTGCAGCAGCGTGAGCGGCACGTCGCGCACGACGGCTTCGATCTCGGCTGCGGTCGCATTCACGAACAGCCCGACCACCGACACGAACGGCGGCGCGAGGCGCGCGAGCTCGGCCGCCTGCGCGATCGTCACCGCGCGCGGGCTCTTCGGGTAGAACACGAGGCCGATCGCGTCGGCGCCGAGCGCCGCCGCGTGCAGCACGTCCTCGGGACGCGACAGCCCGCACAGCTTGATGCGCGTGCGCGGCGGCAGGCCGGCCGCGGAGGAAGTCGAGGGAGACACGGCGTGATCCGTCATGATTGCGGGTCCAGATCGGCCCATACGCTGCTCCACGGCACGCTGCCGAGCTGCGCGGGCGGGACGGCGAATTCCGCCGGGTAGCCGACGTGGGCAAGGTACAGCCCGTCGGCCATGAACGTGGGCGCCGCGAGGTTGCGGTCGCGCCCTGCCAGCACGTCGGCGACCCAGTCGGCCGGATAGCGGCCGCGCCCGACCGCGACGAGGCAGCCCATCAGGTTGCGCACCATGTGGTGCAGGAACGCGTTGGCGCGGAAGCGGAAATGGATGAAATGGCCCGCGCGCCGCACGTCGATCCGGTACAGGTGTTTGACCGGCGTCTTCGACTGGCATTCCGACGACCGGAACGACGAGAAATCGTGCTCGCCGATCAGGTGCGCGGCGGCGGTGCGTATCGCGTCGTCGTCGAGCGGCGTATGGATCCAGCCCGCGCGCCCGGCCAGCATCGGCGAGCGCACGGGGTGCACGTACAGCACGTAGTAATAGGTGCGCTCGAACGCCGAGAAACGCGCGTGGAACGTCTCCGGCATCGGCTTCGCCCATTGCACCGATACGGTCGACGGCAGGAACGCGTTGGTGCCGCGCACCCACGAGAATGCCTCGCGGTCGAGATCCGTGTCGAAGTGCACGACCTGCCCGAGCCCGTGCACGCCGGTGTCGGTCCGCCCGGCCACCGTCGTATGCAGCGGCACCCGCGCGAACTCGGCCAGCGCATGCTCGAGTGCGTTCTGCACGGTCTTGCCGTGCGGCTGCGCCTGCCAGCCGCAGAATGCCGCGCCGTCGTACTGAATGCCCAGCGCGATCCGCATCACGCCTCGTCCGCGAGTTTCGCGAGCAGCGCACGCGCATCGTCGCGCGTCGCGGCGTCGTTCGCGTCGACCACTTCCTGCAGCAGCGTCCGCGCGCCGGACAGGTCGCCCAGTTCGACGTACTCGGCAGCGAGGTCGAGTTTGTTGCGCGCGATACGCGCGAGTTCGTCCGGTGTCAGCGCAGGCAGCGCGGCGCCCGGCGTGGACGGCAGGTCGAGGTCGAAATCGAGCTTCAGCGCGCCGAACTGCGCGCCGCCGAGCGGCGGCAGCAACGACGTCGCGGACGGGCTGCCCACGTGGTCGGCCGGTGTCGTCGCGTCCGGGTCCCATTCGAACTCGTCGTCCTGGTCGGCCGGATGTTCCTGGCCCGGATCGTTCGAGCCAATTGGCGGGCGCGACGCGGGTTGACCGTTAGTTGCGATTTTATCGGTATCGGACTGCCCTGCTCGTGCGGCCGACTCGTCCGCCGCCAGCGACGGATCGTCCTGCGTGCGCGGCGGCAGCGGCATGTCGAGGCTGCCGAGCGCACTGATCGCGTTCTGCATCAGCGCCGCGTGCTGCGTTTCGGTCGCCGAAGGTTCGGTGGGCGTCTCGGCGGGCTTGTCGGTGGCCGCCTGTTCTACCGGTTCTGCATCATGCAGGGCCGTAGCCGTAGCCGGAGCCGAAGCCACGTCGTTCTCCGGCGGTACTGCGGCGTGGGCAGGCGCAGGCGGCAATTCAGGCTGGTCGTCATGCGGCTTCGTTACTTCGGGTGCAGGCGATGCATCCGCCTCAGGCGGCTCGACCGTCTCCGCCGCTGCGGCAGTCGCCGCGGCGAGGTTCATGTCGGCGGCCGCGTCGCGGGCGACCGGCATCTCGGGCAGGATCGGCAGTTCGCGTTCGACGGACGGCACCGCTTCCGCTTCGGCAGCCACGGCACCGCCCGCTGCAGCGGCTGCAGCCGTCGTGCCCGCATCGTCCGTATGCCGGCCCTTCCGGCGCCTGCGCCACGCAAACCCGGCCGCGAGGACGATCACGGCCGCGCCGGCCGCTGCGACCGGACGCCAGTCCATCTGATCCGAAGCGCGCGCAGGCGCCGTCACGGGTGCGACCGGCTGTGCGGGCGCCGATGCCGGCTGCGCAGCGCTGGCGGCCACGCCGGACGCCGCTTCGGCTGCCGGCGATGCGGCAGACGGTGCGCCCGCATCGTTTGCGGCCGGACGCGGCGCGGCAGGCACCAGCGCAGGCGCGACGTTGTTCGTCGCGGCCGGCTTGCCGATGCCGTGCTTCTGCAACTCCATCAGCACGCGATTCTTCAGTGCCAGCAGTTGCTGCAGGCTCGACGGCCGCGGCTGCGATGCACCCGTGGCGGGTGCCGCACCGGCCGGTTCGTTCGCGCCCGAAACCTGGCTGCCCGGCGCAGGCTGGACAGCGGCCTCGCTCGCGGACGACGGCGCCGACTGGATCGCGCCGCTCCACACATGCGGGCCGCTGGCGCCGGCAGCAGGCGCCGCCGGCTGCATGTTTTCGACAGCCGACGCGCCGTGTGCAGCCGAAGCGCCTGCCGAAGCAGACGCCCCCGCTGCCGTCGCGACGCTCGCACCGCTCACCGGCGCCGCATGCACGGCCGGCGCCACCGGCGCGGATTGCACGGCCGACCCCGGATGCGGCGCGGACGCACCGGGCTGCGCGAGCGCCGCACCGCCCGACGCGGCAGCGGGTGCGGAGGCAGCCGCCGCACCGGATGCGCCAGACGCACTGGCCGGCGCAAGCGCCGCGCCCGTTGCGTCGAGCGCGGGCACGGTCAGCGTCGCGCCGACTTTCAGGCGGCTCGCGTCGCGCTTCATGAACGCCTGCGGATTGGCGTCGAACAGCGCGCGGCCGGCACGCGCGAGCACGCCGGGATCGTGCGATTGCGTCGCCGCTTTCGCGATGTCGTTCAACGACTGGCCCGGCTGGACCGTCACGGTAAGCGGCGCGGCGGCGCCGGCAGCAGACGCCGGCAGTTCGCCGGTGCTGGCCGCCCAGGCCGACGCGGCTGCGCCGAGTGCCAGAATCGCCAGCGCGCCACGCACGGCGCGCGACAGACGGGACTGACGCGGAAACAAGGAAGTTCGGGACATCGTAGGCTCTATCTCCGCGCGCGGGCGCGGCTCGGATTCGCGGTTGGAAGCGTCAATAAAGTTGCCGCAGAAATGCAAAAGCGTCGCGCGGAACGCGACGCTTTTGGCTGGTCTGTGCGTCGTAACCGCGTAGTTTACTTCACGTGCTCGCGTTCGGGCCGAATTCATCGGCGGCGGATGCAACCGGCCGCGCTCGCGCGTCGCGGCACACGCAGCGATCGCGTCGGGCTGCCGCACGGGTCGCGCACTGCAGCCGGCGCGCCGGATCGACCGAAAGGATGGACATCAATGACTGAAAAACCTTTCGATAACCTTTCAACAACATCTCATCCGGAACGAATGCCAAGGCTTTACGCCGCGCCGCTGCCCTTCCTCGCGCCAAACGATGCGATGCAGGAACGGCCGCGCAAGCGGGTTCGGCGCTTCCACGTTTCCGCCGGCCGGTTCCGGCGCCGAACCGCGGCCGGGGTAATCGAGCGCATTCGCTCAACAATTCGCGTCACCTGTCGTTAATTGATTAACAGCCGCCATTTTCAAATACCCCCCGGCCGCCCCGCCAATCTCATTCAAATAAATTTCAATTGAATGATAAGAAGTCAATTCCCATCTCTTATCGTCGAATTTAACATTAATTCCGCTAAATCCCCGCCCCACAAGGCTTCCAGACCTGACAGCACGGTCCTTTAATCATACAAAAGCGATCATTTCGACAGCAATTCAATAACATTACACAAAATTACACAGATCAAATAATTGCCGTCGCTACGATCGACTTCAAACAGGAATCGGCGCAATCCGGCCATCGCATTCGCATATGCCGGAAAGGCGGGACTGCGATCGGCCGGGTTGACGCCGTGAGACGCCAGAGGGTCATCGCGCAGTTGCAAGACTGCGTTCACTCACCAGCTCGTTACGGGGATCGAACATGGGCTATCAGCAGGGTTTGAGCGGGTTGGCCGGCGCGTCGAGCAATCTCGACGTGATCGGCAACAACATCGCGAACGCAAACACGACCGGCTTCAAGCAGGGCCGCGCGAACTTCTCCGACATGTATGCGAATTCGGTCGCGACGTCGGTCAATACGCAGATCGGCATCGGCACGAAGCTCGCGTCGGTGCAGCAGCAGTTCGGCCAGGGCACGATCAATACGACGCACTCGTCGCTGGACGTCGCGATCAACGGCAACGGCTTCTTCCAGATGTCGAGCAACGGCGCGACGACGTACTCGCGCGACGGCACGTTCCACCGCGACAAGACCGGCGCCATCGTCGACTCGCAAGGCCGCAACCTGATGGGTTATGCGGCAGGCGCGGGCGGCGTGATCAACACCGCGCAGACCGTGCCGCTGCAGGCGCCGACCAACAACATCGCGCCGCAGGCGACGAGCAGGATCACCGGCCAGTTCAACCTGAACTCGCAGGACAAGGTGCCGGCCAAGACGCCGCTCAACGCGAGCGACAACACGACGTACAACTACAATTCGTCGATCCAGGTCTACGACACGCTCGGCGGCTCGCAGCAGGTCACGATGTATTTCGCGAAAAGCGCGGCCGGCACCTGGCAGGCCTATGCGGGCGTACAGGGCCAGACGCCGACGAATCTCGGCACCGTCACGTTCGATGCATCGGGCCGGATCAGCTCGACGACATCGGCCGCCACCGGCCAGCCGACGCCGAGCCTCGGTCAGTTCGCGCTCTCGATTCCCAACACGACGGGCGGCGCCAACCCGCAGAACCTGACGCTCGACCTGAGCGGCACGACGCAGTACGGCGGGAAGAACGGCGTGAACAACCTCGCGCAGGACGGCTTCGCGAGCGGCACACTGACGACGTTCTCGATCGGCACCGACGGCAAGCTGACCGGCAACTACTCGAACGGCCAGAGCGCGGTGCTCGGCCTGATCGCGCTCGCGAACTTCAACAACCCGAACGGGCTCGTGAACATCGGCGGCAACCAGTATGCGGAAACCGCCGCGTCGGGCGTGCCGCAGATCTCCGCGCCGGGCAGCACGAACCACGGCACGCTGCAGGGCAGCGCGCTGGAAAACTCGAACGTCAACCTGACGACCGAGCTCGTGAACCTGATCACCGCGCAGCGCAATTACCAGGCCAACGCGCAGACGATCAAGACCCAGCAGACCGTCGACCAGACGCTGCTGAACCTGCGCTGATCCACGCATGAAAAACGCGCCGCGCCAGCCTTGACATCATCAAGGCCGACGCGGCGCGTCATCTTGTGCAGCCCGGCCCGCGGGACGGACCGGCAAGCGGGCTTACTTGTCGAGCAGGATGCGCAGCATGCGGCGCAGCGGCTCGGCCGCGCCCCACAGCAGCTGATCGCCGACCGTGAATGCCGACAGGTATTCGCCGCCCATCGCGAGCTTGCGCAGGCGGCCGACCGGCACCGTCAGCGTGCCGGTGATCTTCGCCGGCGACAGGTCGCGCATCGACGCTTCACGCTCGTTCGGCACGACCTTCACCCAGTCGTTCGCCGAGGCGAGGATGCCGTTGATCTCGTCGAGCGGCACATCCTTGTTCAGCTTGATCGTCAGTGCCTGCGAGTGGCAGCGCATTGCGCCGATCCGCACGCACAGGCCGTCGACCGGGATCGAACCCGGCTCGCCCATCGCCGGCTTGCCGAGGATCTTGTTGGTTTCCGCGCCGCCCTTCCACTCTTCCTTCGACATCCCGTTGCCGAGATCCTTGTCGATCCACGGGATCAGCGAGCCGGCGAGCGGCACGCCGAAGTTGCTGGTCGGCATCGCGTCGCTGTTCATCGCGGCCAGCACGCGGCGGTCGATGTCGAGAATCGCGGAAGCCGGATCGGCGAGCTGTTCCTGCACCGCGCCGTTCAGCGTGCCCATCTGCGACAGCAGCTCGCGCATGTTCTGCGCGCCCGCGCCCGAGGCGGCCTGGTAGGTCATCGCCGTCATCCAGTCGACGAGGTTCTCGCGGAACAGGCCGCCCAGCGCCATCAGCATCAGGCTCACCGTGCAGTTGCCGCCGACGAAGTTCTTCGTGCCCTTGACGAGCGCATCCTTGATCACGTCGAGGTTGACCGGATCGAGGATGATGACGGCGTCGTCGTTCATCCGCAGCGACGATGCCGCATCGATCCAGTAGCCGTTCCAGCCGGCCGCGCGCAGCTTCGGGAACACGTCGTTCGTGTAGTCGCCGCCTTGGCACGTGATGATCACGTCGCACTTCTTCAGCTCGTCGACGTTGGTTGCGTCCTTGAGCGTAGTCTCGTTTTTCGCGAACGACGGCGCCTTGCCGCCCGTGTTGCTGGTGCTGAAAAACACCGGTTCGATCAGGTCGAAATCGCCCTCTTCCTGCATGCGCTGCATCAGGACGCTGCCGACCATGCCGCGCCAACCTACGAGACCTACGTTCATGACTAACCCTTTGAATGGAGCTTCCCCGCCATTTCCGTCCCCGGCGTGACCGCGCGGGGAAACAGGCGGGCACGACGGACGATCAGCGTTTAATGATCGTTTTCGTGGTAATGGTTTTCGTGATGACGATGGCGCGCGCACCCGCACGGGCAGTGTTGCCGTGGAGTTTCAGGACCGGGGAGATCAGGGAAATCAGCGCCATCGTTCGAGTCTACACAAACCTATTCGGCCGCACAACGGCCAACCCGGTGCGAACGCGCCGTTTTTACCGGTCGCGTTCGCACCCTTTACTGCCTGCTTACAGCGCCGCGACCACCGCGTCGCCCATCGCCGCCGTACCGACCTGCTGGCAGCCCGGCGTCGCGATGTCGCCCGTGCGGTAGCCCTGTTCGAGCACCGATTTCACCGCACGCTCGATGCGATCGGCCTGCTCCGCGCGATTCAGCGAGTAGCGCAGCAGCATCGCGGCCGACAGGATCGTCGCGAGCGGGTTCGCGATGCCCTTGCCCGCGATGTCCGGCGCCGAACCGTGCGACGGTTCGTACAGGCCCTTGTTGTTCTTGTCGAGCGACGCCGACGGCAGCATGCCGATCGAGCCCGTCAGCATCGACGCTTCATCCGACAGGATGTCGCCGAACATGTTGCCCGTGACGATCACGTCGAACTGCTTCGGCGCCTTCGCGAGCTGCATCGCCGCGTTGTCGACGTACATGTGCGACAGCTCGACGTCCGCGTATTCCTTCGACACGTCGATCATGATGTCGCGCCAGAACTGCGACGTCTCGAGCACGTTCGACTTGTCGACCGACAGCAGCTTCTTCGCACGCTTGCGTGCCGCCTGGAACGCGACGTGCGCGATGCGGCGCACTTCCGGTTCCGAGTAGCGCATCGTGTCGAAGCCTTCGCGCTCGCCGGCGAACGGGCCGTCCGGTGCGGCGCGCACGCCGCGCGGCTGGCCGAAGTAGATGTCGCCGTTCAGTTCGCGCACGATCAGGATGTCGAGGCCCGCGACGAGCTCGGGCTTGAGCGGCGAAGCGTCGACGAGCTGCGGATAGCAGATCGCCGGGCGGAAGTTCGCGAACAGCTCGAGATGCTTGCGCAGCCCGAGGATCGCCTGCTCGGGGCGCAGCGCGCGCTCGAGCGAGTCGTACTTCCAGTCGCCGACCGCGCCGAACAGGATCGCGTCGGCTTCCTTCGCGAGCTTCAGCGTCGCGTCGGGCAGCGGATGGCCGCTCGCCTCGTAGCCCGCGCCGCCGACCGGCGCGTGCTCGAGTTCGAACTTCTCGTCGAGTGCGTTCAGCACCTTGACCGCTTCGTTGACGATTTCCGGACCGATGCCGTCGCCGGGCAGCACTGCAATCTTCATGCGTTATTCCTGACTGGGTAGGTTATGGAGCAGGCCGGCGAACGCGCGGATAGCGCGCCCGCCTCGAAGGCGATATATCAGCCGACCAGCTTGGTATTGAGCCACGGCTGCTTCACGAGCCGCTCGGCTTCGAACTGGCGGATCTTGTCCGCGTGGCGCAGCGTGAGGCCGATGTCGTCGAAGCCGTTCAGCAGGCAGTACTTGCGGAACGCGGCGATCTCGAACGGATACTCGCGGCCGTCGCCCGTGCGCACGACCTGCGCGTCGAGGTCAATCGTCAGCTGGTAGCCGTTGAACGCGTACGTGTCGTTGAACACGTGATCGACCTGCTGCTCGGTCAGCACGATCGGCAGCAGACCGTTCTTGTAGCAGTTGTTGAAGAAGATGTCCGCGAAGCTCGGCGCGATGATCGCGCGGAAGCCGTACTGCTGCAGCGCCCACGGCGCGTGCTCGCGCGAGCTGCCGCAGCCGAAGTTCTTGCGCGCGACCAGCACCGATGCGCCCTGGTAGCGCGGCTGGTTCAGCACGAAGTCGGGATTCAGCGGACGCTTCGAGTTGTCCTGGCCCGGCTCGCCGTGATCGAGGTAACGCCACTCGTCGAACGCGTTCGGACCGAAGCCCGTGCGCTTGATCGACTTCAGGAACTGCTTCGGGATGATCGCGTCGGTGTCGACGTTCTCGCGATCGAGCGGCGCCACGACGCCGGTATGTACTGTGAATTTTTCCATGATCCGTCTATCCGGTTGGAGGGCCGGCCTTCAGCCGGCGCACATCGACAAATTCTCGGCGGGAGTCGTCACTCCGCGGCGCGCTTCAGCGCGTTGCCGGCGGCGTTGACGTCCTGCCCGAAGCCCTGGACGGTATTGCAGCCCGCGAGGCCGAAGCCCAGCCCCGCCAGCGCCAGCGCGGCAACCAGCCGCGCAATGATCTTCGATGCCGTCACGCGTCACCCCAGCTTGCGAATGTCGACGAAGTGGCCTTCGATCGCCGCGGCCGCCGCCATCGCGGGGCTCACGAGGTGCGTGCGACCGCCCGCGCCCTGCCGGCCTTCGAAGTTGCGGTTCGACGTCGACGCGCAGCGCTCGCCCGGCTCGAGCCGGTCTGCATTCATCGCGAGGCACATCGAGCAGCCCGGCTCGCGCCATTCGAAGCCCGCATCCGTGAACACCTTGTCGAGCCCTTCGCGTTCGGCCTGCGCCTTCACGAGGCCCGAGCCCGGCACGACCATCGCGAGCCGAATGTTCGATGCGATGCGACGGTTCAGCTTCTTCACGACGTACGCGGCCGCGCGAATGTCCTCGATCCGTGCATTCGTGCACGAGCCGATGAAGATCTTGTCGACCTTGATCGATTCGATCGGCGTGTTCGGCTCGAGCGCCATGTAGGCCAGCGCGCGCTCCATCGCGTCGCGCTTGACCGGATCCTTCTCGCGCTCGGGATCGGGCACGCGGCCGTCGATCGACGTGACCATTTCCGGCGACGTGCCCCACGTGACCTGCGGGACGATCTCGGCTGCGTTCAGCTCGACGACGCGGTCGAACTGCGCGCCTTCGTCCGACTTGAACTGGCGCCAGTATTCGACGGCCTGGTCCCATTCCGCGCCGGTCGGCACGAACGGACGGCCCTTCAAGTAATCGATCGTCGTATCGTCGACGGCGACCATGCCCGCGCGCGCGCCGGCCTCGATCGCCATGTTGCAGACCGTCATGCGGCCTTCCATCGACAGCGCGCGAATCGTCGAGCCGCCGAATTCGATCGCGTAGCCCGTGCCGCCGGCCGTGCCGATCTTGCCGATGATCGCGAGCACGATGTCCTTCGCGGTGCAGCCGCGCGGCAGTGCGCCCTCGACCTTCACGAGCATGTTCTTGCTCTTCTTTTGCAGCAGCGTCTGCGTCGCCAGCACGTGCTCGACTTCCGACGTGCCGATGCCGTGCGCGAGCGCGCCGAACGCGCCGTGCGTCGACGTATGCGAATCGCCGCACACGATCGTCATGCCCGGCAGCGTCGCGCCCTGCTCCGGCCCGATGATGTGGACGATGCCCTGGCGCACGTCGTTCATCTTGAACTGCGTGATGCCGAACGCATCGCAGTTCGCGTCGAGCGTGTCGACCTGCAGCTTCGAGACGGGATCGGCAATGCCGTGGCTGCGGTCCGTCGTCGGCACGTTGTGATCCGACACGGCCAGGTTCGCGCTGATGCGCCACACCGGACGCTGCGCGATCTTCAGCCCTTCGAACGCCTGCGGGCTCGTGACTTCATGCAGCAGCTGACGGTCGATATACAGCAAGGTCGTGCCGTCTTCCTCGGTGTGGACGACGTGGGTATTCCACAGTTTGTCGTAGAGAGTCTGTGCCATGGGTATGCGGGGTCGTTGTGACTACAAGCCTTACGGATGCGGTCGATTATGCCACGCAGAACGCGTCGCGGCGCAGGCCGGACGCGAAAAAACCCATTAAAAACAGTGGTTTGGCTGGTAGTGCCAATACCTGTATCGGCATTACCCGGCAAATGGGGCACGCCGGGTCCGGATGACCGCGATCGCGGATCGCGTCGCCCGGACCGGGCGCGACGGGCCGGAACCCGGCGGCCTCAGCCGTTCGGATATTCGCGGTTGATCAGGTCGAGCCGCAGCATCGCAAGCTGCATGCCGGCGTTGCTCATCAGGTAGAGATCGCGGCGGCGCATCGCCGGCGGCGGCGCGGACGTGTCGTAGGCGACCGGCAGCACCAGCCCGGCCGGCACCGCCGCCTGCATCCCCACCGCATTCGACACGCGCACGGCGATCGACGCCTGATCCGCGTGCGTAACGATCGCGACCTTGCCGAGCGCCGCGGCCGAACCGGCCTGCTTGACGATCGCGGCGGCGACGCCGGCGGGCGTCGGTATCGGGCTGCCTGCGCTCAGGGCCGGCGTCGCGATCGTCGTCACGCCCGCTGTCAGCCCGTATTTCGACGCGAGCACGCTCGCGACTTCCTGCTGCGCGCAGACCGGCACGGCGACCTTCTGCCGGAGCGCGAACACGGCGTCGGCAATCGCCTCGTTCACCGGGCCCGGCACCGGCGCGGCACCGGATGCCGCGGCGCGACTGCCGAAGCTGAACGCGGCGATCGTATTGATGCCGGCCGCCGCGACGGCGGGCGGCGCCCACGAGAAAAACGTGTCGAACAGGTAACCCGTCTCGTCGGCGGCGGTCGCGCGATCGTTCAGCTCGTTCGTCAGCTTGCCGAGCATCTGGCGCTGCAGTTCGGCATCGGAGGCCGGTGCGTCGCTTGCGAACACGGGCGTGGCGGCCGCGCACGATGCGGCGAGTACGGAAGTGGAAGCCAGGAAATGGCGGCGGGTCTTCATGGTCATCGGAATCGTGTGGAAAGCGGGAATCGTCAGCCTTTCGGGAAGGCCTGCGTCGTAGCGGCCATCGCGCGGCCGAGCATTTGCGCATACATGTCGTGCACGAGATACAGGCTGCGGTTGCGCGTCCACGGCTGGCCCGATTGCGGGTCGTAGAGCGTCGGGAGCGGCACCTCGGCAACCGCTGCCGCCGTCATGCCCGCCTGCTGCGAGGTCTGGATGCAGCGCTTCGCGTGATCGCGATGGCCGACCACCGCGACGGTGCCCATCGCGGCCGCGCCGCCCGCGCGCGACACGGCCACGGCGGCGACGCCTGCCGTGCTCAGGTACACGATCGAGCCGTCGCTCGCGATCACCGGTTCGATCGACGACAGCACGTCGGCGCCCATCCCGTATTTCGACACGAGAAAGCGCGCGATTTCCCACTGCGCGTAGACCTTGACGGGCTTCAACTGGCGGATGCGGTACACGGCGTCCGCGAGCGCTTCGTTGACCGGCCCCGGATCGGGCAGCGCGGACTGGTTGCCGCCCGTGCTCGACGTGTTGCCGCTCGCCGCGTTCGGACGGTTGCCGAAGCTGTATGCGACGATCGCGCCGACCTGCGCGGCCGGCACCGTCGGCAGGCCCCAGGTGAAGCCGACATCGGTCAGCGCCGGCACGATCGCATTGACCGTCGCCGCATCGCCGAGCTGCGCGTTCAGCTTCGCGGACATCTGCGCGGCAAGCGCGCTATCGGTGATGGGCGCCGACGTGACGTCGTCGCCACCGCATGCGCTCAACAGCGGTGCTGCCGCAACGGCCGGTGCGGCGGCAAGAAATTTTCTGCGTGAAGAAGCCGGCGGGTTCAGATTCATAAGAGATACGAAACGATGCGAACAACGCCGGCGGCAGGTCGCGGCGTTGCAAATCGCGGGTTCACGGGAAATGACAATCGGGCACGTCGCGCGGTTGGGAGACGGGCGGCAGGATCGGCGCGCGGATCGGATCGCTGCGCTTTGTCGATCGACGACGCTGGATCGTAGTGGGCGTTTATTAAATTGCGGTGAACCTGTCGATCGAATGCGGGCGATCGTCATGCCGTTTCATCGATGGACGAATGCGTTTCATCCGTGGCGAGCGAACCCAGCCGCCGTTTCACCGGTGGCGAGCATGCTATTCGCGTGCATCGTCGCGCGCTGAATCGTGATCTCCGAATTTCACGATACGATGGCGCAACGCACGTTCCCACGATCCGATCCGGAGCACACAACGATGAAGCTCGGCCTGAACGAATCGCTTGCTCGCCTCGACGAAGAAGGCACGCTGTTCACGACGTTGTTTCAGCACGGCACGCTCGACATCGAGCTGTACCGGCCGCACATCGAGGACAAGCAGAAACCGCATGCGCGCGACGAGGTTTACGTGATCGCCACCGGCACGTCGCGCTTCGTCGTCGACGGACGCGAATGCGACGTCTCGGCCGGCGACGTGCTGTTCGTCCCCGCTCACGCGGAGCATCGCTTCGTCGGTTTCTCCGGCGACTTCTCGACCTGGGTGTTCTTCTACGGCCCCGAAGGCGGCGAACGCGGCGAACGCGGCGCGTGACACGATGCGCGCAGCACTTTTCATGCGATTGCCTAGACTGTCTATTCGCGGCGGACCGCGCACGGCCGCCCGGTTATCACGATAGCTCAGGCATCCGGTTCAACTGGACAGGAGAACAGCATGCGATACGAACTCTATTACTGGCCCGAGATCCAGGGTCGCGGCGAATACGTGCGGCTCGCGCTCGAGGCGGCCGAAGCCGACTATGTCGACGTCGCGCGCGAATCGGGCCGCGGCATGGGCGTGTCGGCGATGATGCGCATGATGGACAGCACGAAAGCGGAATGCGTGCCGTTCGCGCCGCCGTTCCTGAAGGCCGGCGACGTGGTCGTCGGGCAGACCGCGAACATCCTGCTGTTCCTCGGCGCGCGGCTCGGACTCGCGCCCGACGACGAAGCCGGCCGGCTGTGGGTGCACCAGATTCAGCTGACCGTTGCCGATTTCGTCACCGAGATCCACGACACGCATCATCCGATTGCAAGTTGCCTGTACTACGAGGACCAGAAAGCGGAAGCGGCCGAGCGCGCGGCCGATTTCCTCGATAATCGGCTGCCGAAATTCCTCGGCTATTTCGATCGCATGCTCGAACAGAATCCGCACAAGAGCGGCCATATCGCGGGCAGCGCGCTCAGTTATGCGGACCTGTCGATGTTCCAGCTCATCGAGGGCTTGCGCTATGCGTTTCCGAAGGCGATGAAACGCGCGGAGCGGAAAGTCGCGGGGCTCGTCGGCTTGCACGACCGCGTCGCGCAACATCCGCCCGTCGCGCGTTATCTCGACTCGGAGCGCCGCATCCCGTTCAACGACATGGGGATCTTCCGGCACTATCCGGAGCTGGACAAGTAACGGCTGCCGATGCCCGTGCGTCGTCGCGCGCGGCGGTACGGTTCCCGCTCACGCAGCGACCGGCGTCTCGTGAAGGTGTCGCCACACGATCAGGCCATCCGCTTCGCGCCGGAACACGGCCGTCGAGCGCCGCACCGTGCGCCGCCCGTCTCCATCGGTCTGCGTCTCGCGATAGCCGATCGCCGATCGCAGCGCCGTCCCGCCCCACATACCTTCGAGCATCAATCCGACCAGCTCGCACACCACGCACTACACATCGCGCGCTCGCTCGCGCGGGTCCGCCGCCGCGTCGACGGCCTCGACCGAGCGGGTCAGCCACGGCCCGATGTCCATCTCCTCGTAGCGCACGAGCCGGCTCTTGCGTGCACGGCGATACGCGAACCAGATCGCGACGAACAGCGGAATCCACACATAGATCGACAACACTTCCATCCAGTCGATGCGGGTCGCGAAGAACGCCTGGTAATCCTGCCCGAGCGAGATCACGATGCAGATCGCGATCGCGAACAGCGGCCCGAACGGAAACCATTTCGCGCGATACGGCAACTGATCGAGCCGGTAGCCCTGCTTCAGGAAGCCCTTGCGGAACCGGTAATGGCAGACCGCGATACCGAGCCACGCGATGAAACCCGTGATGCCCACCGTATTCAGCAGCCACAGATAGATGCGCTGGTTGTTGGTCAGCGACGTGAGGAAACACAGCCCGCCGACGGCCATCGTCGCGTACAGCGCGTTGCGCGGCACGCCGCCCGGCGACAGCGTCGCGAACATCGCGGGCGCGCGCCCTTCCGATGCGAGGTTGTACAGCATCCGCGTCGCCGCGTAGGTGCCGGAATTGCCGGCCGACAGCACGGCCGTCAGGATCACGAGATTCATCGCGCCGGCGGCAAGCGGGAAGCCCGCATGGCTGAACACCAGCGTGAACGGGCTCACGCCGATGTCGGTCACGTCGCTCTTCAGCAGGTTCGGATCCGTGTACGGCACGAGCAGGCCGATCACGAAGATCGCGAGCACGTAGAACAGCATGATCCGCCAGAAGATCTGCTTCACCGCGCACGGGATCGTCTTGCGCGGGTTTTCCGATTCGCCGGCCGTGATCCCGACCAGTTCGGTGCCGAGAAACGAGAAGCCCGCGATCAGCGCGACGCTCATCATCGCGTGCACGCCGCCGACGAACGGCGCGTCGCCCGTCGTGAAGTTGCGCCAGCCGACCGGATGCCCGGCGCCGGTATGCCCGGTGCCGGTATGCCCGCTGCCGGTATGCCCGCTGCCGGTATGCCCGCTGCCGAGCACGCCGGCCGCGATCAGCAGCCCCGCCACGATGAACGCGATCACGGTGACGACCTTGATCAGCGAGAACCAGTATTCCGATTCGCCGAAGCCGCGCACCGACAGCGTATTCAGCAGGAAGATCAGCACGAGGAAGGCGGCGCCCCACCACACGCCCGGCACGGCCGGAAACCAGTAGCGCATCACGATCTGCGCGGCGACCAGCTCGATCGCGATCGTCACGGCCCAGCTATACCAGTAGGTCCAGCCGAGCGCGACGCCGAAGCCTTCGTCGACGTACTTCTCGCCGTAGATCGCGAACGAACCCGATACGGGCATCAGCGCCGCCATCTCGCCGAGCCCCGTGACGACGAAGTAGACCATGATCCCGATCGCGAGATACGCGGCGATCGCACCGCCCGGCCCCGCCTGCGCGACCGACGCGCCCGACGCGACGAACAGCCCCGTGCCGATCGAGCCGCCGATCGCGATCATCGCGATGTGGCGACCCTGCAGACGGCGCTTCAGCGTCGTCCCGGACGGCGCGGCCGTCTGCGCTGCCGCTTGCAAAGCATCCATAGTGTTCACCCTGATTGGATTCGGGCCGACCGATTTGATTCGGAATGCAAATCGATTGACCTGGTCATTCGCATCGAAACCGGACGTTCCCGGCGCGTCAAACGACGCTGCGCTTGATCGCCTGCAGTTCGGCCGTCGTCACGATCTTCTCGATCCGGTACCGCGGGCTTTCCAGCCACGCGTTCGCGATCCGCCGGTACTCGTCGAGATCCTCGCATGCGAGCCGCACGAGAAAATCGAACGTGCCGCTAACGAGCCAGCAATCGAGCACGGCCGGATTGGCCCGCATTTCATCCTCGAACGGCGCCTGCGAACGCCCGTGATCGGCCAGCACGATCTGCGCGATCACGACGATCGGCTTGGTCGCGCGCGGCGCGTTGATCACAGCGCGGTAGCCTTCGATCACGCCGAGCGCCTCGAGCCGTTCCACGCGCGCCTGGCAGGGCCGCGGCGTGAGGTTCACGAGCTCGGACAGCTTCCGGTAGGAAATCCGCCCGTCGGTGCGCAGGATGTCGAGGATCCGGAGATCGATCTTGTCGAGCTGCATCTTCCTGTCGGTCATCCGCGTTCGCTCCGGTCGGGTCGTGGCTGGTGCGCGGGACGTCTCCTTGTCCGCGCGGGGGCCACATTATCCGGCCGAAGCGGCCGCGCGCCAATCGGCTAGAACCGCAGCGACAGGCAGGTCAGGCCGCCGTCCATCTTGCGGAACTCGCTGGTGTCGATCACGTGCAGCGGCAGCCCGAGCGACGCGATCGCGTCGTGCACGCGCGGATAGCCGGCCGGCGTGATCAGCGTACCGTTCACGCGCAGCGTGTTGCCCGCGTATTCGTCGGCGGCCGAGATCGCGATCCGGCGATAGTCGGCGAACGCCGGGTGCGCGGCCAGCGCTTCGGTCACGAGCAGCGTGTCGTCGCCGAGCGCGTTGACGACCGACTTCAGGTGCAGGCCGGCGCCGACCGGCACCGCGACGACCGAATAACCGTAGCGCGACACGAGCGATTCGAACGCGGCAATGCCTTCGGCGTCGGTGCGGCCGGTCAGGCCGATATAGAAGCGCTTGCCGACCAGCATCACGTCGCCGCCGTCGAGACGGCCGTCCTGCATCGGCAGCAGGTCGCGATGCGCGGCGAGCGCCGCTTCGATGTGCGCCGTCTCGCCGCGCCGCGCGGGCGCGCCGGGACGCGTGATCACCGCGAATTCCGGCGTCACGACGGCCACGTCCTCGACGAAGTGCGAATCGGGGAATGCGTCCAACGGCGGCAGCTCGGTCAGTTCGACGCCAAGCGTGCGCAGCGCGTCGCAATACGCGTGGAACTGCGTGAGCGTCTTGTCGTAGTCGGGCGCGCCGAGTTCGGCGGTGGTCAGGCCCGCGCCACAGGACGGCGCGGGACGGCGAACGATCGCTTGCGTGAATTGCATCGACTCCTCCTTGGTCATCGCCACGCCCGTGCGGCGCACGGGGCAGCGGCGTTGTGTCCGGACCATTATCGGAAGCCAAATTGCGCAATTCGCGTCGATTTCGGCTGCACCGACAGCCGATTGCGTCGAATTGCGCACGGCGCGCAGCGGATTCGGCAGACGGCCGTTCGCCGTGTCGCGAACGGCCGCTTTCGTATGTGGCGCTCCCGTTACACGCCGGGCCCGAACCCCATCTGCGAGCGACCGAGCGCCGTGAGATCGCCCTCCCCGCCGCGCCCGTCGAATTCGACCTCGAAATGATCGGCCGGGAAATCGGGCGGGCTCTCGCCGCGCAAGAACGCGGGCAACTGGCGCCGCAGGTACGCGTCGTTCTTCGCGCAGCCGGGCGCGGCCGCGATGTACATCACGTTGCTGTCGCCGCTGCCGCGATGCGCATCCTCGACCGCATGCACGACGTCGCCATGCCAGAACACCGCGTCGCCCGGCTCCATGTGCGGGATCGGCACCAGCCCGTCGAGCAGCAGCGCGTGCCATTCGGGCCGGATCGACAGTGCGCGGCCGGGACGCGCGCCGCACAGGTCGTCATCGGCGACATCGTCCTGCAGCGCGCGCAGCACGACATAGGCCATCGCATTCGCGACCGGGATCAGTTGCAGCGTGCCGTCGCCGGGCCCCTGCGGCGTCAGCGCGGTCCAGCCCTGGAACGTGCGGAACATCGAACACACGGCCGGCGACGGAATCTCCTCGACGTCGGGACGGAATGCGGCGTCGAACGGGTCGTAATCGCGCCAGCGGCCGGCCAGCACGTGCCGATAGACCTGGCGGAAGTTCGCACCGAGCCAGCGTTCGACGGAGCCGCCGTCGACATGCGGCGACAGCCCAAGCGACGTCGAACCCGGCGGCCGGCGGCGAATCCGGTCCGCATAGACGGGCACCTGGTCCGGATCGAAATGCGTGCGCACGCCGTCCGCATGCCGCCACAAGCGGTTGAGGAACACGCGCGCCTGCGTGAGCGCCGGCGACTGGCGCGCGGCCACCTGCGGCTTCGACCAGTAGACGCCGTAGATCTGTGGCTTGCCCGACGCGAGGTTGCCGAAATAGCGATCCTCGGCGCGCGCATTCAGTCGGTCGGCGAAACGGTTCGCATCCAGATACGCGCCGATCTCGTCGTTCCAGTCGCGCGCCTGCCGTGCGTCGAACACGCCGCGAATCACGACCGCGCCATGCGTGCGGATCGCGGCAATCGCATGCGGATCGACGGAGCCGCCCGCGATATCCGCGAACGGCACCACCGGAATCACGTCGCGGCCATGCGCATGCGCGCGGCGGATCGCGTCGACCTGCCGCGCGATGTCGCCTTCCAGCTCGCGAAACGTGGCCGTGTAACCGGGCAGGTCGGCGCGCAGCGCCTGTTTCGCCGCGCGGATCGCGGCGGGCAGATCGTCAATCGTCAGTTGCATCGTGTCTCCTCGCTGAAGCGTGTCGTGATGTGCTGCCAGCGTACGGCCGGCGCACGACCGCCATCACCGCTATCCGGTCAACTATCGATACAATCCTGACAACCGTGCATTACTCGGGACGATGGCAGACCACGCAGAGCTTGTTACCGTCCGGGTCGCGGAAATATGCGCCGTAGTAGTCGCGGTGGTAATGCGGCCGCAGGCCCGGCGGCCCTTCGCAGCTACCGCCATGCCGCAGCGCAAGCGCGTGGCAGCGGTCGACGTGCGCGCGCGTCGGCGCGTCGAACGCGATCGTGTGGCCGTTGCCCGGCTCGGGCGCGCGGCCGTCGAGCGGCTGGCCGAAGAAGAACAGCGGCCGGTCGGCGTCGGCCGGCATCCAGCCCGACCAGCCGTCCGGCTCGCGGAACTTCAGGCGCAACCCGAGTTCCGCGAACAGCGGCGCATAGAAATCGTAGGCGCGCGTCGTATCGCCGACGCCCACGCAAACATGTGAAAACATGGCATCGCTCCGTGGTGACGATCGCTCACGATCATGCCACGGCGCGCAGCCCGCCCCACCCGGAGGTCGCGATGAAACCGCAGTACGAGCACGTGACGTTCGCTCCCGGCTGTTCGATCCGCGTGTACCACCGCCAGCTCGCGCGCATCCCGTTCGAATGGCACCGCCATCCCGAATACGAGCTGACGCTCACGCTCAACAGCCGCGGCCAGCGCTTCATCGGCGATCATGTCGCGCGCTACACGGACGACGATCTGGTGCTCGTGCCGCCCAACCTGCCGCACACCTGGTCGTCGAACGCGCGCATCGATCGCGATGCGCCCGAAGTCGCGCTCGTCGTCTGGTTCGACGGCGACTGGGTGCGGCGGCTTGCCGACTGCTGCACCGAATACGCGCCGCTACGCTCGCTGCTGCGGCGCGCGGCGCCGGGCCTGCGCTTCGACACCACCACGGCCCGCGCGATGCGCGCACGGCTGCCGCAGCTGCTCGATCCCGCTCCGCGCGTACGACTCGCGGCCGCGCTCGACACGCTCGCCGATCTCGCGGAAGCCGGCGGCGAGCCGCTCGCCACCGCGCATGCGTACGGCGGGCCCGACGGCACGACACCGCACGCCGATGCGGCCGCGCCCGAAGCCGAGCGGCTCGATCGCGTGCTCGACGCGATCGACCGGCACTTCCACGAACCGCTGCGCATCGATGCACTCGCCGCTGCCGCGCACATGTCCGAGCGCACGCTGCAGCGCCTGTTCGTCCGGCATCTCGGCGAAAGCGTCGGCCGCTACGTGCAGCGGCTGCGGCTCGCGCACGCGTGCCGCCATCTCGTCGGCACCGACTGGCCGATCGCGACGGTCGCCGCGCGCTGCGGCATTCCGAATGCCGCGAACTTCAACCGCCAGTTCCTCGCCGCGCGCGGAATGACGCCCGGCGCGTACCGTCAGTTCTTCCTGCAGCACGGCCACGCGCCCGACGAAGACGCGCCGGCGCTCGATACGCGGCCGCCGTCGCTGGAGCGCCGCGCCGATCCGGCGCGCAAATGAAAACACCCCGGCGGGCTGACCCGTCGGGGTGTCGTGGCGTTGCGATTGCCCGACGCGAGCGGCCTGCCGGCCGTCGCGCCGCACACGACTTAACGTGCGTTGATCGGCTTCGCTTCGCGCGGCGTATCGCCGATGAACAGCTGGCGCGGACGGCCGATCTTCTGCTCCGGATCCGCAATCATTTCGTTCCACTGCGCGATCCAGCCGACCGTACGTGCCATCGCGAAGATACACGTGAACATCGACGTCGGGATGCCCAGCGCGCGCTGGACAATGCCCGAGTAGAAGTCGACGTTCGGGTACAGCTTGCGCGACACGAAGTATTCGTCTTCCAGCGCGATCTTCTCGAGCTGCATCGCGAGCTTGAACAGCGGGTCGTCGTGCAGGCCCAGTTCGTTCAGCACTTCGTAGCACGTCTCGCGCATCAGCTTCGCACGCGGGTCGTAGTTCTTGTACACGCGGTGGCCGAAGCCCATCAGCTTCACGCCCGAATTCTTGTCCTTCACCTGCTTGATGAATTCGGGGATGTTGTCCGGCGAACCGATCTGCTCGAGCATGTTCAGCGCGGCTTCGTTCGCGCCGCCGTGCGCCGGGCCCCACAGACAGGCGATACCGGCCGCGATACATGCGAACGGGTTCGCGCCCGACGAACCGGCCAGGCGGACCGTCGACGTCGATGCGTTCTGCTCGTGGTCGGCGTGCAGGATCAGGATGCGGTCGAGTGCGCGGACGAGCACGTCGTTGACCTTGTACTCTTCGCACGGGTTCGAGAACATCATGTGCATGAAGTTCGCGCTGTACGACAGCGAGTTCTTCGGATACACGAACGGCTGGCCGATGCTGTACTTGTACGCCATCGCGACGAGCGTCGGCAGCTTCGCGATCATGCGGATCGCCGACACTTCACGATGACGCGGGTCGTTGATGTCGAGCGAGTCGTGGTAGAACGCGGACAGCGCGCCGACCGCGGCGACCAGGATCGCCATCGGGTGCGCGTCGCGGCGGAAGCCACGGAAGAAGAAGTGCATCTGCTCGTGCACCATCGTGTGCTTCGTGACGGTGTCGACGAATTCCTTCTTCTGCGCCGCGTTCGGCAGTTCGCCCTTCAGCAGCAGGTAGCAGCTTTCGAGGAAGTCCGCGTTTTGCGCGAGGTTGTCGATCGGGTAGCCGCGATACAGCAGTTCGCCCTTGTCGCCGTCGATGTACGTGATCGCCGAATTACAAGCTGCCGTCGACATGAAGCCCGGGTCGTACGTGAACTTGCCGGTCTGGCCGTACAGCTTGCGGATGTCGATTACGTCCGGGCCCATCGTGCCCTTGTAGATCGGCAGTTCGACGCTCGGCGAGTTGTCGCTGAACGATAGCGTGGCTTTAACATCAGACGGAGTCATGGCACATCCTCAATCGAAATAAAGAAACGGGATTCGATAACGGGCGTAACGCGTTACACGTTGCGCAGCATCTCCAACAGCCGGTGAATATCCGGGCTGTCTAGGTCGCCCTCTGGTTCCTTGCGCGCGAGGAGCAAGTCCATCAGGTCGTTGTCGCTCAGATCGAGCAGGCGCGACAACGCGCCTACGTCTGCATCGGTGAGGTCATGCTCGTATCTGCCGAAGAAACGTTCGAAGATGATGTCGTTTTCCAGCAGACCCCGCCGCGCGCGCCAGCGAAGGCGCGCGCGACGGTGCGGGTCGGATTGATGCGAATCGTCGCTCATTGCAACCTTAAACCGCGCGGCGAACCATCAGTTCCTTGATCTTGCCGATCGCCTTCGTCGGGTTCAGGCCCTTCGGGCAGACGTCGACGCAGTTCATGATCGTGTGGCAACGGAACAGACGGTACGGGTCTTCCAGGTTGTCGAGACGCTCGCCGGTGGCCGTGTCGCGGCTGTCCGCGATGAAGCGGTACGCCTGCAGCAGGCCGGCCGGGCCGACGAACTTGTCCGGGTTCCACCAGAAGCTCGGGCACGACGTCGAGCAGCTCGCGCACAGAATGCACTCGTACACGCCGTCGAGCTCGTCGCGCTCTTCCGGCGACTGGAGGCGTTCCTTCTCCGGCGGCGGCGCGTCGTTGATCAGGTACGGCTTGATCGAGTGATACTGGTTGAAGAAGTGCGTCATGTCGACGATCAGGTCGCGCACGACGGGCAGGCCCGGCAGCGGACGCAGCACGATCTTCTGCGGCAGGTCGTTCAGGTTCGTCAGGCACGCGAGACCGTTCTTGCCGTTGATGTTCATCGCGTCCGAACCGCACACACCTTCGCGGCACGAACGGCGGAACGACAGCGTCTCGTCCACTGCCTTCAGCTTGACCAGTGCGTCGAGCAGCATGCGCTCGTGCTGGATCTCGAGTTCGTACGTCTGCATGCGCGGCGCTGCGTCCTTGTCCGGATCGTAGCGGTAGACTTCAAAAATGCGTTTTGCCATTTCGGATTCCTTTGACTCGGCTTAGAACGTGCGCGGCTTCGGCGGCACGGATTCGACCGTCAGCGGCTTCATTTGAACCGGCTTGTAGTCGAGGCGATCGCCTTCGCTGTACCACAGCGTGTGGCGCAGCCAGTTCTCGTCGTCGCGGTGTTCGTAGTCGCTGTGGGCATGCGCGCCACGGCTTTCCTTGCGCGCTTCCGCCGACACCATCGTCGCGCGGGCGACTTCGATCAGGTTCTCCAGCTCGAGCGCTTCGACGCGCGCGGTGTTGAACACCTTCGACTTGTCCTTCAGGTGGATGCTTTCCACGCGCGCCGCCAGGCCGGCCATCTGGTCGACGCCTTCCTTCAGCAGCGTCGACGTGCGGAACACGCCTGCATGCTTCTGCATCGTCGCGCGGATGTCGTTCGCGACGTCCTGCGTGTATTCGCCCGACGTCGACTTGTCGAGCTTGTTCAGGCGCGCCAGCGAGAATTCGCCTGCATCGGCCGGCAGCGGCTTGTGTTCCTTCTGGTTCTTCACGTGCTCGACGATGTGGTTGCCGGCCGCACGGCCGAACACCACGAGGTCCAGCAGCGAGTTCGTGCCGAGGCGGTTCGCGCCGTGCACGGACACGCACGAGCACTCGCCCACTGCGTAGAAGCCGTTGACCGGTTCCTTGTGATCGCGCGACGTGCCGACGACCTGACCGTGGATGTTGGTCGGGATGCCGCCCATCTGGTAGTGGATCGTCGGGACGACCGGGATCGGCTCCTTGATCGCATCGACGTTCGCGAACTTCAGCGCGATTTCGCGGATCGACGGCAGACGCTTCATGATCGTCTCGGCGCCGATGTGCGACAGGTCGAGCAGCACGTGATCCTTGTTCGGACCCACGCCGCGACCTTCCTTGATTTCCTGGTCCATCGAGCGCGACACGAAGTCACGCGGCGCCAGATCCTTCAGCGTCGGTGCATAGCGCTCCATGAAGCGCTCGCCGTTCGCATTGCGCAGGATGCCGCCTTCGCCGCGCACGCCTTCGGTGATCAGCACGCCCGCGCCGGCCACGCCGGTCGGGTGGAACTGCCAGAACTCCATGTCCTGCAGCGCGATGCCCGAACGCGCGGCCATGCCGAGGCCGTCGCCGGTGTTGATGAACGCGTTGGTCGATGCCGCGAAGATCCGGCCTGCGCCGCCCGTCGCGAACAGCGTCGTCTTGCCTTCCATGATGTAGACGTCGCCCGTCTCCATCTCGAGGGCCGTCACGCCGAGCACGTCGCCGTCCGCGTCGCGGATCAGGTCGAGCGCCATCCATTCGACGAAGAACTGCGTCTTCGCCTCGACGTTCTGCTGGTACAGCGTGTGCAGCAGCGCGTGACCGGTACGGTCGGCGGCCGCGCATGCGCGCTGGACCGGCTTCTCGCCGTAGTTCGCGGTGTGGCCGCCGAACGGGCGCTGGTAGATCGTGCCGTCCGCGTTGCGGTCGAACGGCATGCCGAAGTGCTCGAGTTCGTACACGACGTTCGGCGCTTCACGGCACATGAATTCGATCGCGTCCTGGTCGCCGAGCCAGTCGGAGCCCTTGATCGTGTCGTAGAAGTGGAAGTGCCAGTTGTCTTCGCTCATGTTGCCGAGCGACGCGCCGATGCCGCCCTGCGCGGCCACCGTGTGCGAACGCGTCGGGAACACCTTCGACAGCACGCCGACCGACAGGCCCGCGCGCGACAGTTGCAGCGCCGCGCGCAAGCCGGAGCCGCCCGCGCCGACGATCACGACGTCGAACTTGCGGCGCGGGAGGGAAGTTTTGATTGCAGCCATTCTTTACACTCTCCAGAGAATCTGCGCGGCGTAGCCCGCACATGCGAGCAGCCAGACGATGGTCAGCGATTGCAGCAGCAGGCGCACACCGACGGGCTTCACGTAATCCATCCAGATGTCGCGCACGCCGACCCATGCGTGGTAGAAGAGGGAAAGCAGCATCACGAAGGTCGCGAGCTTCATCCATTGCGCGGAGAAGATCGACGCCCAGCCTTCGTACGAGAAGTCGTGCGCGCCGAAGAACAGGACGAGCAGGATGACCGTGTAGACCGCCATGATCGCGGCGGTGATGCGCTGCGCGAGCCAGTCGCGCAGGCCGTAGTGCGCGCCGACGACGAGGCGCTTCGAGCCGATTCGGTTATTGGCTGCCATTTTCTTAGAACGCTCCGAACAGTTTGAGTGCCATGGCGATCGTCAGCGCGATCGAGACGACAAAGACGACGACTGCCGTCCGCTTGCCGCTTTCCTTCGTGACGGCGTCGTGGTTGACGTCCATCAGCAGGTGGCGAATGCCGGCGCAGAAATGGTGGAAGAAAGCCCAGGACAACGCGAGGACGATCAGCTTGACGACGATGTTGGAGAGGAAGGCCTTGAAGACTTCGAAGCTGAGCTCGGACGTCAGGCTCTGGTCGAAGAGGAACAGCAGGAACGGCAGGAACAGGAACAGCAGCGCGCCGCTGACTCGATGGAGGATCGACAAAGTCGCTGCCAGCGGCATGCGATATTTCATCGTGATATCGCTGAATCCGATGTTCCGGTATTCCGGCCTCGGTTTTCTTACTGCGTCAGTCATGCTAGACCCCTACTATGTTGTCACACTAATCCGCGATTTTAGCGCCTTTTTATATCGCGCTGCAGCGAAAGTCTGCTCTGGATAGTTGCGCGAACGAGAACAAAGGCGGCCCGAAACGTGCTTCGCGAGCGTGGGAAACGCGAATGCACTCGGCCTGAGCCGAACCGTCGTCAGCTCAAGTCATTCTGATAGTAGTACCCGGTTGTGACATACCAGCCGCGCCGCACTTCCACCGGCCGATCCCCGTACGTATAGGACACGCGCTCGACCGACAGCAACGGGAAACCCGCGGGCACATGCAGCAGGTCGGCCACCGCCGGATCCGCCGCGACCGCGCGGATCTTCTCCGTCGCGCGGATCATCCGCGTGCCGAACTCCGTCTCGAACATCGCGTAGAGCGGCCCCTTGTACTCGCTCAACCGCTCGAACGTGAGCCCGCGAAACATCGCGCCCGGCAGCCAGATCTCGTCGAGCACCGTCACCTCGCTGTCGAACTCCAGCAGGCGGCGCACCTGCACGACGGGATCGGCCGGCTTCAGGTCGAGCTGCCGCGCGATCTCGGCCGGCGCACGCAGGCGCCGGCATTCGAGCAGGCGGCTCACGTGCGGGTGCTCGGCACCGTCGTCGGCAAGCAGACGCAGGAAGCGGAATTGCGCGCGATCCTCGTTGTGCGTTGCAACAAAAGTACCCTTGCCCTGCCGCCGGACCACGAGGTTTTCTGCGGCCAGTTCGTCGATCGCCTTGCGAACGGTGCCCTGGCTGACCTTGTAACGGGCGGCGAGCTCCACTTCGCTCGGAATGATCTCGCCCGGCTTCCATTCGCCGGTTTCGAGACTTTGCGTGATCAATGACTTGATCTGCTGGTATAACGGGCTGAACGTCGGCGACGCAGACGCCGCGGGCGAAGGAGCGGAATCGCTCGCGCCCGGCTGCCCTGGGCCGCCTGCGCCGGTCTGATTCGCGGTATTCGCCTGGTTCGATGTCATGGCGCGCATTTCATCACAAACCGCACTTTTTCGTCCACTCAATTTCGGCAAAACATCTGTCTTATATAAGACATATGATACCGTTTGACTTTGCGCGTGACGGCTCCTACACTCCCGGTCGAGCAAGGGTTCGCGGGTGCAAAAGCGCGTCCCAGGCTACGTGCCACGGCCGTCTCCAGGTTCACCGCGTCTGCCATCGCGAGTCCTCCGCCCTGCTTCACTGCAACGTTACGCACAACGCGCATAGAATGGCGTTTTCGCTAGCGTCCAACGCTTCACCCGTCCTGGAGATTTTCAATGGCTAAGCCCGCAAAGCGCGTTGCCGTCACCGGCGCCGCAGGTCAAATCGCTTACTCCCTGCTGTTCCGCATCGCGAACGGCGACCTGCTCGGCAAGGACCAGCCGGTCATCCTGCAACTGCTCGACCTCCCGCAAGCCCAAGCCGCCGTCAAAGGCGTCGTGATGGAGCTCGACGATTGCGCGTTCCCGCTGCTCGCGGGCGTCGTGATCACCGACGATCCGAAGGTTGCATTCAAGGATGCCGACGTCGCGCTGCTGGTCGGTGCGCGTCCGCGCTCGAAGGGCATGGAGCGCAAGGACCTGCTGTCGGCGAACGCCGAAATCTTCACGGTTCAGGGCGCTGCGCTGAACGAAGTCGCGAGCCGCGACGTGAAGGTGCTGGTCGTCGGCAACCCGGCGAACACGAACGCGTACATCGCGATGAAGTCGGCACCGGACCTGCCGAAGAAGAACTTCACGGCCATGCTGCGCCTCGACCACAACCGCGCGCTGTCGCAGCTCGCCGCCAAGTCGGGCAAGCCGGTCGCATCGATCGAGAAGCTCGCCGTGTGGGGCAACCACTCGCCGACGATGTACCCCGACTTCCGCTTCGCGACCGCCGAAGGCGAATCGATGCTGAAGCTGATCAACGACGACGTGTGGAACCGCGACACGTTCATCCCGACCGTCGGCAAGCGCGGCGCGGCGATCATCGAAGCACGCGGCCTGTCGTCGGCCGCGTCGGCAGCCAACGCGGCGATCGACCACGTCCGTGACTGGGTGCTCGGCACGAACGGCAAGTGGGTCACGATGGGCATCCCGTCGGACGGCTCGTACGGCATCCCCGAAGACATCATCTACGGTGTGCCGGTCGTTTGCGAAAACGGCGAGTACAAGCGCGTCGAAGGCCTGGAAATCGACGCGTTCTCGCGCGAGAAGATGGACGGCACGCTGGCCGAGCTGCTCGAAGAGCGCGATGGCGTCGCCCACCTGCTGAAGAACTAATTTCAGTACCGTGACGGGCAGCCTCCGGGCGCTCGTCACCGCAGGGCCGGCAAGCCGCCGGCCCTGCCGCCCGATCCGATCCGGGCACGTTTTGCCGCCTCGTGCGCCCCGCGCATCGGCCCAGAACGCGCCCGAATCCGATTTTCTCCACGTTGACCCGCTTCCCTGACGTAGAAGAGATGGCCGCGCTCACTCCTGCACAAGTGCTGTACGACGGGGCGTCCCCGCCCGCGATCCTGCCATGCTGCGATCACTACGCGGGCAGCGAGAAGCTGATGCGCAAGTCGCTCGCGCTGCAGGCCGAAACGGGCCCCGTATTCGACATCACGCTCGACTGCGAGGACGGCGCGGCCGTCGGCCAGGAAGCCGCACACGCGGAACTCGTCGCCGAGCTGCTCGGCAGCGCCGAGAACCGCTTCGGGCGCGTCGGCGTCCGGATCCACGACTTTTCCCACCCGCACTGGCGCGACGATGTCCGCATCGTGCTGCGCGCCGCCCGCGCCCCCGCCTACATCACGCTCCCGAAGATCGCGAACGCCGCCGACGCAGCCGAAATGGCCGCGTTCATCGAAGGCACGCGCCGCGAGCTCGGCATCGCGCAGCCGATCCCGGTCGACGTGCTGGTCGAGACGCACGGCGCGCTCGCGCAGGCGGCCGCCCTCGCCGCGCTGCCGATGGTCGGCACGTTGAGCTTCGGGCTGATGGATTTCGTCTCCGCGCACCACGGCGCGATTCCCGATGCCGCGATGCGCTCGCCCGGCCAGTTCGAACACCCGCTCGTGCGCCGCGCGAAGCTGGAAATCGCCGCGGCCTGCCACGCGCACGGCAAGACGCCGTCGCACAACGTGACGACCGAGGTGCGCGACATGGGCGTCGTCGCCGCCGATGCACGCCGCGCGCGCGACGAATTCGCGTTCACGCGGATGTGGAGCATCCACCCCGCGCAGATCCGCCCGATCGTCGACGCATTCGCGCCGCGCACCGACGAGGTCGTGCTGGCCGCCGAGATCCTGCTCGCCGCGCAGGCCGCCGACTGGGGCCCGACGCGCCACGGTGATACGCTGCACGATCGCGCGAGCTATCGCTATTACTGGTCGGTGCTGCGCCGCGCGCGGGCCACCGGCCAGCCCGTACCGGCCGAGGCCACGCGGCTGTTCGGCCCGGCCGCCGCGGGCGACGCGCAGTGAGCGCGCGCCGCCGGCCGATACACGAATTTCATGCATTCGCCGAGGCGCGAACCGGACAGAGGTTTGCGAAACGACAAAAAACGTAACGGAGCCCGAAAACCTGAAATATGCGCGGCCAAATAGGTGAAAATAGCGGCCGCTGCGCGCTTTCGGGGCGCGTGCAGTTTCAAACCGGCCGGCAGCTTCGATTGCCGGCCCTTGTCAACTGATTATCGAAAGGTTCTGACTCCATGAAGAAACTCCTGATCGCTACCGCCATCGGCGCCTTGTCCGCCACGATGCTGGTCTCGGCTCCGAGCGCGTTTGCCCAGGGTACGGCCAGCACGACCGCGAAGAAGGCCGCGGCCAAGCGCCCGGCGCCGGCCAAGCGCATCATCCCGCGCAGCAAGAAGGCGCAGGCGCGCGCCGCTGCCAAGGTCGATCCGGTACCGGACGGCGCGGTCAAGTGGGCCTGTAAGGATGGCCTGTCGTTCGACCTCGCCGGCGACATGAAGCGCGACCAGGTCGTCACGGTTCACTGGGCGAAGAAGAACTACAAGCTGCCGCGTCAAGCCACGACGACGGGCGCCGACACGTTCTACGATCCGGCAGCAGGCTTCAAGCTGGTCGTGATCCCGTCCAAGGCGATGCTGTTCTCCGACGCGAACGGCGGCGAGCGCCTCGCGGACGAGTGCGTGACGCCGGAAATGGCGCAAGGCACGCCGGCACCGACGCAGTCGAACGAGCTGAAGCCGGCAACGAACTAAGCGCGTTCCCCCCCGGCCCCTCGATGTCCGCCCCGGTCTCCAACGTCCGCCCTGCTCCGGATACGGTACTCGTCGATATCGTCGACTACGTGCTGAACACCGGCATCGACAGCGCGCTCGCGCTGGAGACGGCGCGTCATTGCCTGATCGACACGCTCGGATGCGGACTCGAGGCGCTGTCCTACCCTGCCTGCACCAAGCTGCTCGGCCCCGTCGTGCCCGGCACGATCGTGCCGAACGGCGCGAAGGTGCCCGGCACGTCCTTCCAGCTCGATCCCGTCCAGGCCGCGTTCGACATCGGCGCGATGATCCGCTGGCTGGACTTCAACGACACCTGGCTCGCCGCCGAATGGGGTCATCCGTCCGACAATCTCGGCGGGATCCTGGCGACGGCCGACTGGCTCTCCCGCACGGCCGTCGCGGCCGGCCGGAAGCCGCTGCTCATGCGCGACGTGCTGGTCGCGATGATCCAGGCCCACGAGATCCAGGGCTGCCTCGCACTCGAGAATTCGTTCAACGCGGTCGGGCTCGACCACGTGCTGCTCGTGAAGGTCGCGTCGACGGCCGTCGTCGGCCGGCTGCTCGGGCTCACGCGCGACGAGCTGATCAACGCGGTATCCAACGCGTTCGTCGACGGCCACGCGCTGCGTACCTACCGCCACGCGCCGAACACGGGCTCGCGCAAGTCGTGGGCGGCCGGCGATGCCACGTCCCGCGCGGTGCGCCTCGCGCTGATCGCGAAAACGGGCGAAATGGGCTATCCGTCGGCGCTCACCGCGAAGACCTGGGGTTTCTACGACGTGCTGTTCGACGGGCAGCCGTTCCGCTTCCAGCGCCCGTACGGCACGTACGTGATGGAAAACGTGCTGTTCAAGATCGCGTTCCCCGCCGAATTCCATGCGCAGACGGCCGCCGAGGCCGCGCTGCAGCTGCACGCGCAGCTCGCCGCGGCGGGCCGCACGACCGACGACATCGGCCGGGTCACGATCCGCACGCATGCGGCCGCGATCCGCATCATCGACAAGCAGGGCCCGCTCGCCAATCCGGCTGACCGCGACCACTGCATCCAGTACATGGTCGCCGTGCCGCTGCTGTTCGGCCGGCTGACCGCGGCCGACTATGAAGATTCGGCCGCAGCGGACCCACGCATCGACGCGCTGCGCGCGAAAACCGTGTGCGTCGAGGATCCGCAGTTCACGAAGGATTACCACGATCCGGACAAGCGATCGATCGCGAATGCGCTGACGATCGAATTCACGGACGGATCGAAGCTTGCCGAAGTGGTGGTCGAGTATCCGCTAGGCCACAAGCGACGCCGCGCAGAAGGCATCCCGCTGCTGGTCGAGAAGTTCCGGACCAACCTCGCCCGCCGCTTCCCGGCCAAGCAGCAACAAGCGATTCTCGACGTGTCGCTGGACCAGGCAAAGCTCGAAGCGATGCCGGTCGATGAGTACGTCGACTTGTATGTGATATAGCCGTCATCTACAGGACACGTTGTTTCCTAGCCTTAAACCCAGGAAAATCACCATGGCCCACAATCTCCACAAGACCCTCAAGGAATTCGACAGCGGTTCCGGCAAAGGCAAGTTCTACTCGCTGCCGCAACTCGGCAAGGAGCTGAAGACGAAGATCGAACGCCTGCCGGTGTCGATCCGTATCGTGCTCGAGTCCGTGCTGCGCAACTACGACGGCAAGAAAATCACCGAAGAGCACATCGAGCAGCTCGCGAACTGGAAGCCGACCGCGAAGCGCGTCGACGAGATTCCGTTCGTGGTGTCGCGCGTCGTGCTGCAGGACTTCACGGGCGTGCCGCTGCTCGCCGACATCGCGGCCATGCGCGGCGTCGCCGAGCGCACCGGCAAGAACCCGAAGAAGATCGAGCCGCTGGTCCCGGTCGATCTCGTCGTCGACCACTCGGTCCAGATCGACTACTTCCGCCAGAAGGACGCGCTCGACCTGAACATGAAACTGGAATTCCAGCGCAACAACGAGCGCTACCAGTTCATGAAGTGGGGCATGCAGGCCTTCGACACGTTCAAGGTCGTGCCGCCGGGCGTCGGCATCGTCCACCAGGTGAACCTCGAATATCTCGCGCGCGGCGTCCACAAGAAGGCGGACGGCGGCGACACCGTGTACTACCCGGATACCCTCGTCGGCACGGACAGCCACACGACGATGATCAACGGCATCGGCGTGGTCGGCTGGGGCGTGGGCGGCATCGAAGCCGAAGCCGGCATGCTCGGCCAGCCGGTGTACTTCCTGACGCCGGACGTCGTCGGCGTCGAGCTGAAGGGCAAGCTGCGCGAAGGCGTGACGGCCACCGACCTCGTGCTGACGATCACCGAAATGCTGCGCAAGGAAAAGGTCGTCGGCAAGTTCGTCGAGTTCTTCGGCGAAGGCACGAAGTCGCTGTCGCTGCCGGACCGCGCAACGATCGGCAACATGGCGCCGGAATACGGCGCGACGATGGGCTTCTTCCCGGTCGACAAAAAAACGATCGACTACTTCGAAGGCACGGGCCGCACGAAGGCGGAAATCGCCGCGTTCGAAAACTACTTCAAGGCGCAGAAGCTGTTCGGCATTCCGAAGGCCGGCGACATCGACTACACGAAGACGGTCACGCTCGACCTCGCGACGGTCGCACCGTCGCTGGCCGGCCCGAAGCGCCCGCAGGACCGCATCGAGATCGGCAACGTCAAGTCGACGTTCACCGACCTGTTCTCGAAGCCGGTCGCGGAAAACGGCTTCGCGAAGAAGGCGGACGACCTGAACACGCAGTACACGACGAGCAACGGCGTCGACGTGAAGAACGGCGACGTGCTGATCGCCGCGATCACGTCGTGCACCAACACGTCGAACCCGAGCGTGCTGCTGGCTGCCGGCCTGCTCGCGAAGAAGGCCGTCGAAGCCGGCCTGACCGTCGCACCGCACATCAAGACGTCGCTCGCGCCGGGATCGCGCATCGTCACCGAGTATCTGACGAAGACGGGCCTGCTGCCCTACCTGTCGAAGCTCGGCTTCGAAGTCGCCGCCTACGGCTGCACGACCTGTATCGGCAACGCGGGCGACCTGACGCCGGAACTGAACGAAGCGATCACGAAGAACGACCTCGTCGCGGCAGCCGTGCTGTCGGGCAACCGTAACTTCGAAGCGCGTATCCACCCGAACATCCGCGCGAACTTCCTCGCGTCGCCGCCGCTCGTCGTCGCGTACGCGATCGCCGGCAACATCACGCGCGACCTGATGACCGAGCCGGTCGGCAAGGGCAAGGGCGGCCGCGACATCTACCTCGGCGACATCTGGCCGACGAGCGACGAAATCCAGGCGCTGCTCAAGTTCGCGCTCGATCCGAAGAAGTTCGAGGACAACTACGCGAAGCTGACCAAGAAGGGCGATCTCTGGAGCAAGATCGAGGGAGAATCGGGCCAGGTCTACGACTGGCCGAAGTCGACGTACATCGCCGAGCCGCCGTTCTTCGGCAACGACTTCTCGATGGAACCGGCCGCTTCGATCCCGTCGGTCAAGGGCGCGCGCGCACTGGGCATCTTCGGCGACTCGGTCACGACCGACCACATCAGCCCGGCAGGCTCGATCAAGGAAGACTCGCCGGCAGGCAAGTGGCTGAAGGAAAACGGCGTGCAGAAGGCCGACTTCAACAGCTACGGCTCGCGCCGCGGCAACCACGACGTGATGATGCGCGGCACGTTCGCGAACGTCCGGATCAAGAACCTGATGATCCCGGTGAAGGCGGACGGCACGCGCGTCGAAGGCGGCCTGACGATCCACCAGCCGAGCGGCGAACAGCAGTCGATCTATGATGCAGCGATGCAATACATCGCCGCCGATACGCCGACCGTCGTGTTCGCGGGCGAAGAGTACGGCACGGGCTCGTCGCGCGACTGGGCCGCGAAGGGCACGCAACTGCTCGGCGTGAAGGCCGTGATCGCACGCAGCTTCGAGCGGATCCACCGTTCGAACCTGGTCGGCATGGGTGTGCTGCCGCTGCAGTTCAAGGGCTCGGACAGCGTCCAGTCGCTCGGCATCACCGGCGACGAGACGTACGACATCGAGGGCCTCGGCGACGACTTCAAGCCGCAGCAGGACGTCACGCTCGTGATCAACCGCAAGAACGGCGAAACGCAGCGCGTGCAGGTGCTGCTGCGCATCGATACGCCGATCGAAGTCGACTACTACAAGCACGGCGGTATCCTGCCGTTCGTGCTGCGCTCGCTGCTCGCAGCGTAAGCGCCCTGCTTTTGCAGGTGCCGCAGCCGCCTCGCGGGCGGTTGCGGCCGATTTGGATGCCCGACCTCGTGTCGGGCTTTTTTTGGTTCATCGCGTTACGCGATGTTGCCGGTCGTCCGGCGCGTCACGCCGCCGTCACGCCGCCTTGTCGCCGCGCGCCTTCGTGCCCGCTCCTCGCGCGTTCTTCTTCAGGTGGGTGCGGTTGTATTCGATCGCCGCGCGCACGAGGGTCTTCAGCGCCCGCTTGTCGATCCGGTCGCCTTCGAAGAAATCGATCGCGCGCCGCGCATTGCCTTCGAGGCCATCATTGAACAGCCCGCCAGGATCGGGCAGATGCGCGCCGTGCATGAACGTCAGCTTCACCTTGCCCTTGTGCGCATTCGCGACCGCGATCATCCCGTCGCGCGACCACACGGGGCTGCCCATCCATTTCCATTCCTCGACGATGCCGTCGTCGGCAGCGAGGATAGTCTGGCGGAGGTCGGCAAAGAGCGGGCCGCGCCAGTCGGCGATGCCGGCGATCAGCGCGTCGATGCGCGCCGACGGTTGAAGGTCCGTTGTACTCATGCGCGGGCCTCCGTGCCTTCGTCGGGGCGCGCCAGCACCTGTTCGAGCGACTCGAAGAACCGTACCCAGCCGTGCTGCGCGCCGCGGTACGCCTGCTCCTGATCCGCGCGGAAGCCGACCTGCTCCATGCGCAGGTGCGTGCCGGCCGGCGTCGGTGTGAGCGTCCACGTGACGACGCTCTCGAGGCCGTAAGCGGCCCACGTATAGGACAGCGCCCGCTGCGGCTCGATCGTCAGCACCGTGCAGTCGACCGAGCCCCAGTCCGCGCGAAAGCTGAAGGCGCGGCCCGCGACGGGCTCGAAGTCGCTCTTCATCAGCCACGCCTCGATCAGGTGCGGTTGCGTGAGCGCGCGCCAGATCTTCTCCGGCGGATGAGACAGCTCCCGTTCGACGACGACGGAGCGCGTTTCGGTAGTGGCTTGGTTCATTACTGATCCATCCTTTTCAGCAGATCTTCGAGGGCGTCGAACCGGTTCTGCCAGAAGCCTGCCATCTGGCTCGTCCAGTCGATCAGCGGGGCCAGCGCTTGCGGCTGTGCGCTGTAGTGCGTCTGCCGGCCTTCGTGACGGTCATTCACGAGCCCGGCCTGCTTCAGTACGCCGAGATGCTTCGACACGGCCGGCTGCGAGACGCCCGCATGGGCCGTCAGCGCGGCAACCGTCAGCTCGCCCTCCTCGCACAGCCGCTCGAACAGCGCGCGGCGGGTCGGATCGGCAAGCGTCCTGAAAAGCATGTCGTGAGCGTTCTGCATGTCCTGATTCATAACCCGTTGGTTATGGGTTGAAGGATATCTGCTGAACGACGAGAGTCAAGGAGGAATTTCGCGGATGCCGATAAGTGCCGCTGCTGCATGCGACGCGCTTCGCGTTGGGCGCAATCGCGCCGGAAGCGGGCCGGCCGAAGGTCTCGCGTACCGTCGGATCACGCCGGCTTCGCCCGTCCGGGTTCGAGTGTTTGCTCTAATTTTTATTCGATCGTCGCGCGCTGATGCCGTGCCACACATGATCCGGCCTCAAATCCAAGCGCCCATGCGCCGCAGTTGCTGGTAAAAATCGTCTTCCAGCAAGCGACGCCTCAGGAACGAACCGCCAAGCTGGATCAGGAACAGCAATACGAATCCGGCCAGGCAGGCCCGGAACCATCCTCTGGATGCATTGAGAGCATTAAGCGCGACCATGATCAGGATCAGGCAACAACTCCCGCCCACGCTTACCGACAAGCTAAGCCGACGCATATAGCCCGCCTCGACGCGAGGCACCGGTGCGCTCTGCGCTCCGACCAAATTCAGCCGCACCTGTTGAGCGTTCGGCGAAGCAACCAGTTGTGCGCCCTGGCCATGTGCCACCATCTGCGCCGCGAGCACCTGAAGCAATAGCTCATTCACCGGCCCCGGTTTGCCGATCGCGCGGTCGACATCGTGCACCGGCAGTTCCAGTCCTGCATCCTTGATGGCGCCGAGCGTCGCATGCCGACCCGGGGGCGGCAGATCACTCAGCCACGCGTGCCTGATGCGCACGCGCGGCGTCTGCTCCGATTCCAACAGCGTTTCCAGCGCGTCCACCACGGAATCGGATGGCATCGCAATCGGGCGGAATAAACGCGCCTGAGGCCGGAGTTTTCCGTTGAAGTCCTCGATCACGCGCGGCGAGGTGAGCAACATCGCCACGGCGGCCTCCGACCATGCCGGCTCCGCGCCCTCCGCATGCATTTGACAGGCCAGCAACAGCCGGAAATCGGATTTGCAGCCTTCGTCGAACCACGTCTCGATATTCGTCTGCTTCGCACCGAACGGCACCCATCCGAACTGCACGAGGTCGGGCAGGTTCAGCCTCTTCCAGACGGCCCGGAGTTCGGTCAGATCCTCCTTGCCGGCCGATTGCAGGATCACATCGACGACACGGCTCCGCGCATGACGCGCAAGGCTGGCCGCGAACGGCGTCAGCAGTTGTTCCAGTACCCGTTCGAGCCGCGATACGCCTGCCGAACCGTTCGACTCCGGCAACGCCAGGATCTTGCCGGGATTCATCGGCGCACTGCCCTCCAGGCCCAGCAGACGTTCAGCCAACTCGGGCTCCGGCGTCAACGCAACGCTATCGACGATCACCACGTGAGCTTGCGCCCATTGCCGCCACGTCGCCCGCTCGCTGCGGCACAGGAAATTCCACCAGTCGACCCGCTCGATCCACTCCTCGTAGCTGCAATAGATCACGCCGCACACGGCACCAGACACCAGCAACGGCAACAGCAACGCGCGCACGAAGAAGAGTTCGGATATCACCGGCTTGCCCTGCTCCCAGGTGAGTACCGCAATGAGCATGCCCGCGATCTCGATGACGACGATCGCAAGTACGCACCACCAGATCGAGGGGGGCTTGCCGTACTGATATTCCCCGACGTTCGGGACCGTCCACGTTTGCTTCATGCGATTTTCACCCCTGTGCTGCTGGCGATCACCTGGCTGCCGCACCGCGTTCGGCACATGTGCACCGCCCATTTGCGGCCGCCTTCGCTGTAACCCTCGGCGCACTCGACGATCGGGTTGTCGCCGTGCTCCGGGCACGAGACGACGTCATGCAGCAGCGCTACCTTGCGGCCGTCGAGGTCGAATGTCGATGATGCGGTCTTGACGGCACCGCCATGTGTCGTCGCATCGCCCAGGCATACGGGTGTTTTCATGGGGAAGGTCCTCGTAATAGTGAGTGCCGCGCGCCACGTCGGAGCTGGGTCATGGCTGGCCCTCGCCTGAAACTGCTGAACTAGACTGAAGGTTATCCATGTTCCGACAAAGCCACGCTCTCGCCCGCACAGACGGCGTATCCGGCTCGATCAAATCAATAGAGAGCGGCTTCATGTCTTTGCGTTGGCCTGAGTCACTCACCATATTCCCTTTCCCGTCGTATTCATCAAACCGGAGAGTAAAAAACGTAGCAACCTCGTTCTTTTTATAACCATCTCCACACCAGTAGCTCTTGCCTTCAATGGTGGACGCATAGCCGAACGATTGCATACATCGGCCCCTTGCCTCCTCGCGAGTCTGTGCCGCGTCATGATCAGAGCAATTCATTCGATTTACCAGAACCGCGGCCAAAACGACATTCGAATTATGCGCCCCGCGTCTGGCTCGCTTTGCATCAACGTAGACATCGTCACCGCCGAAACTTCGGCCTGCATATTTCCAAACTTTCTGGTCTAGCGTCGTTTCAAATAATTTATTATCGAATTGAGCAAATGCGTTTCCTGACAACAGCAAGGCTACAGGTAGCAAAATTCTATATAACTTATTCAGGCAACCGAGGGATTTCATCATGGGTCTTTGTTGTAAGTATCGCGCGCCTCATGGCACCAGTGGCGCGTCCGGGTTCGTTGGCTTGATCGATGCGTCGCAGGTAATGCGGTCCTGACCGGAGGGCGTGCGAAGCTTTGAAAAAACACTTGGTCGCTTTGACGCTGAAAAGCTCCCGCCCTTGACGCCAGGCGGATAGGGGCCGCTTAAGTCAATGCCTGGAATCATCGGATATTCGACAACGTACGCGTCACCGTCCGCAGACCTATTTGCGACATAGAGTCGATCTTTGGTTACAAAAACAGAATAGTCCTTTGAGTCCTCAAACGCATTGAAACTGTGGTCCATGTAGATCTTCGCGGCAAAGATTTTTCCACCATCTGTCGAATACCAAAATGGCACCACACAACCTTTTTCACCGTTACCGCAAAATGCTCTCGGTGGATAAGCCATGGGCAATACGATATTCATTCCAGCCGGATCGGCATTAATGATACGCCCCTGGAAATTTTCAAAATGCCCGCGCCCTAAATACTTTCTGATTCCGGCACGGGTATCGTTGTAGTACGACTCCCCGTGATAACAGTCTCGATAACGCTCCAGCGTCACAAAGCGGTGGTCATCAATCTGGTAGATGACTTGGGGCGGAGAGTCATACGGCAACTCCTTGAGTGCCGAACTCCAAAAATCGCCGAGCCTGAAGACGGGACGCTGAGGCGGGTGTGCCGCGCACCCTTGCATCAGGGTGACCAGCGCGATTATGGCAACGGCGTATCTCATCATCTTGCGGCTCATTGGGGTACCAGCGGTGCATCCGGGTTAGTCGGCTTGATCGACGCGTCGCAAGTGATTCGATCCTGGCCGGAGGGCGTGCGAAGCTTTGAAAAAATTCCCGGCCGCTTTGATGCTGCAAAGCTCCCGCCCTTGACACCAGGCGGATAGGGGCCGCTTAAGTCAATGCCTGGCATCATCGGATATTCGACAACGTAGGCGTCATCGTCTGCCGACCTATTTGCGACATAGAGTCGATCTTTTGTTACAAAAACCGAATAGTCCTTCGAGTCCTCAAACGCATTGAAACTGTGATCCATGTAGACCTTCGTGGCAAAGATTATTCCGCCATCTGTCGAATACCAAAATGGCACCACACAACCTTTTTCACCGTTGCCGCAAATCAATCCATCCGGATAGGCCAGCGGAAAAACAATATTCTTTCCAGTCGGGTCGGCGTTAACGATGCGCCCCTGGAAATTTTCAAACAGGCCCCGCCCTAAGAACTTTCGAATCCCGGCACGGGCGTCGTTGTAATACGATTCCCCGTGATAACAGTCCCGGTAACGTTCCAGCGTTACAAAGCGGTGTTCGTCAATTCGATAGATGACTTGGGGCGGCGAGTCATACGGCAACTCCTTGAGCGCCGAACTCCTAAAGTTGCTAAGACTGAAAACCGAATGCTTCGGCTCTGGTGCCGCACACCCTTGCATCAGGGTGACCAGCGCGATTATGGCGACGGCATATCTCATCATGCTCCTCCTTTCCATTGCTGTTGCCGAAGTTGTTCGGCTTCGGCCCTGGTTTGCTCCTCGGCTACGGTTCCCCAATCGATATAGGCAGGCTTAACAACGCTTTGCGGAACTCCAAGCTCAAAGTAATCGTCATAACCCTGCGTCCAGTCGGCAAATTTCATCAGACGGGTCCAGAATGCTGGCCTCTCATATGCATCACAAAAGCCGATTGGGAGGTCGTAGGCGACCACCCGGCGCATGAACGCCTGATGCTGCGGCAACGTGCTGTGGTTGGTCGGCTCGGCGAGATAGGTGTCGAGTCGTTGAAGCATTTCGTCCTGTGTCTCAGGCCGAGTCGTGCGTCTGGAGCTATAAACATCCTCAGTAGTAACGGTGCGCCCTGGTCGATAAATCGAGCGCATGTAACGGTAGTCAGGATCAGCGTAGTTCCCTGTATTTGGATCATTCGGATCGGGAATCCATGCACCCATTTCATCGACGCCTTTACGCGAATTTTCAAACTGCCGCATCTCGTCCGCCGTGACCGGATTCAGCACCTGCTCCGCGTTGACCATCACGGTTTTGTCGGGATGCGGTACCGCCCATAGCTTCACGAGCGGCGTAAAGATGTTCCGGTTACCGTTCCAGAAATCGGTCGACTTCGCTCCGGATACAAGCTTGTCTTCGGGAGTCGGCGGAAGCGTGCCGAACTTCTTCACGCCCGGTGCGTCGCCCACCGGAGTACCGCGCGCCAGCATGCGCTGCTTGACGGTATCGCCCAGCTCGGCGAGCAATTTGTCATCCACGCCCTGCCAGCCGATGCTTTGCAGCGGCGTGGCGCCCATCACGCGATCATGCGGCGTGAAGTAAACGTACAGTCGGCCATGATTGTCACGCTCATGCACGCCGGACTTGCGCCGGTTGTCGGGCCGCCAGAAATCCATGTCCTCGGACGCGCCGCACTGAAGCTGATTCAATTCCGTCTCGGTGAAAACGTGCTTGTCCCGCTTGATCCGGTTTGCGATGTTCCGGAAAGTGTTGATGCGCGCCTCCGGAGTGGGGCGTTCCACACCACAGGTCAGGGCGTCCGTGATCTTGTCATCGAGGGCATACGGCGAGTTCATCACGAACACGGCATCGGGCGCGCGTGTCTTGCATAAGGCGGTCGCCGCGAGCGCAATCATCGTCCCTTGGCTATGCGACATCACAGTCACCGTATCGCGCGGACACTCGTCGCGAATCCGGTCGATCAGGTCGGCCAACCGTTGGGCCGCATGAGCGTAGTATGTGCGCGGCGGAGAATCCTGCAGTTGGCGATCGGCCTCCGTGTTCAACGACTCCATGTCAAACCTGAGCACGTAACGCTTGAATCCCTCGTCGCTCCACAATTGCGGCAGGTTGTTGGTGCCGTTCTGGAAAGGGCCGCCTCCCCAATACCACGGACCTTTTTCGTTCGTGCACACCGGTGCCCACGCGTCGAAGCCGCGCGAGTTGCGCATCGGGATGCGCCAGTTGCGCTCGGTCCCGGGGGCCGCGCTGTAACCCCAATAGAAGCGGATCACCGGGGAATGTCCGCTCCACTCCGGATCAAGTTGGCGAGCGATAGGCTTATCAGTGTTTTTATCGAAGGTAATGTATCTGTTCTCTTTTAGCTTCAAGCCGTCAGGCAAATTCAATCGCTCATTCAACCCTTCGCATAGCGCCTTTTCCGCTGCGTCATACCACTCCCCCGTGGAATTAACGCCATGCACAAAGATGATGACGCCTGGCATGTGCGGCGGAATGCGGCATTCTGCGCGCACCTGAAAACTGCTCGGAGTGTGATAGGACTCCCAATACGGCTGCCCCATATGATCACGCTGCATCGGCACGATGCGCGTTGCGGTGTCGTGCCGATAGGGTCTCGGCGTACCAGCATCGTCGTCCGTGTCGTCCGGCTGGTTGAAGTGATCCGTCATGAATCAGCCTTCCTTATTGTTCTGAAGCAGCAACTTGAGCCCCCGTGCAACATCCTGCCGGCTCAACGAAGTCTCCCCCTTTTCGTTGGTGATGCCCTCGACAATCTGCCCGCCGGCGAGCTGAATCTTGTACGGTCGGTTTGCAACCGGTCGACCGGTGATGTCGTCGCTGAGAATGAACCGCTCGTCGTTCGCGATATCGATCTGGTTGAACTTCGGCAGCGGCAGCGACAGCGCACCCGGTCCTTCCTTCCGGATTTCGATGATCTTGAGGATCAGGCAGCCGGCCCCGCCAATCTCGACGTTATCGCCCTGCACCTTGACGTAGGCCGTACCGCCGCCGCCGAGCACAACCCCGTTCGCGGCATTGACGGTCGTGGTGCCGTCGGCACTGGTGATCCGCATGTCCTTCTGCGCCACCAGTTCCATCGCGTCCGACTGTGCCTGGATCCGAACCTTGCCGCGCGCGGCGTAGAGCTTGATGCCGAACTTGTGCGCAAACAGCGACAGCACCTCGCCCGCCGCGATCGCGACGTTCCGGAGCGCATTCACGTTGAACCGCGACGACGTGCCGACACTCACGTCCTTGCCCGCCGACACCATCACCCGATCCGGTGTCGCCAGGCCAATGCCGTTCGGCGCGGACAGTGCGATCACGGCCGTCTTCAAGCTCGCCAGTTCTTCCTTCAGCCACGCGTTTTCCGCCTTCAGGTCCGCGAACTCCGCCTGCGCCACCGCTGCGGCATCGGTCAACCCCTGGGCCTGCGCCTGTGTCAGCGCAAACTGGTTCGTCGCCGGCCGCATGTCGGTCGTCTGCCCGGTCGCCTTCTCCTGCCTGTCGGACGACACCAACAGACCGCCACCCGCGCGCACATGCCCCCGATCGTCGGTGCGCAGTTCGAAACCCTCGCCGCGCAGTTGCTGGTCGCGGTCCACCGTATAGCCGAGATTGAGCTGCGACTTGCCGTGCTCGGTCGCGACCTTGATGTGTTCGCGCCCCTGCCGGTCGTCCATCTCCAACGTGTTGTTCGAGCGCGTGCGGATCGTATTGCGCGTGCCCCAAGGCACGCCCGCGACGATCGGATCCGTGTGCTGAGCGGTATGCAGCACGTGGCTGATGAACGGCAAATCCACGCAGCCCCACAGAAAGCTCACGCCGACCACCGTGCCCTCGACGAGCCCGAAGTGAAAGCCGGTCTGGTTAGGCCCCGCGAACGGCTTCGCCAGCCTCATCGGGCAACTCTGCAGACCCGGTACTCGCGTGTCGCGATCCAGATGGAGATCGACGATGTATTCGCCCTGGCTATCCAGATAGGGGTCTTTCCAGCCGCCGGACGACGCGATCGTCCCGGTGATGACCCCGTCGATCCTGGGCCACGTCGCTTCCTTCAACGGCATTCGATACTGGCGATCGGATGGAATCGCGTCGAACTTGACGTGATAGGCCTTCTTCCGGCTCGCGCCGCACGTCACCCGCACCACGACCAGCCCGTGCTTCGCATCGGGCAATTCCCGGTTCGACAGTTTCAGCACCGAGCCGGGCGTGAGATCCAGCATGTCGCACTCGCCGCGATACTCGACTTGCCCGGCCAGCGCAGCCTCGCGGCGCAACTGCGCCTCTTCCTTCGCCTCGCCCTCGCTCCGGCCCGGCGTTCCCCATGTATACGCTTCACCATACGTGCTGCGATCCTCGCGGATCGGGCTGACCGCCTCGATCGGCGCCGATTCCACCGCTTCGGTGCTGAATGTACGTACCGCGTAGGCCGCGGGCATGGTCTTCGCGCACATTTCCAGTGCGCTGACCGACTCGATGCCCCCGGTTTCCAGACCGCCGTGCGGCCGGTATGCAACCGTCAGGCACTCGGGATCGCGGCGGTAGTGCGCATAGTCGTCGCCGAAGCACACCCGCTCGCAGCGTTCCCCTTCCTCGCAGACGAACCAGATGCCCGAGCGGCGGCACAGTCGCGTGATGAACGCCAGATCGTCCTCGCCCCACTGCATCACGAAGCTGCGCTTTCGATAGGATCGGTACAGCTTGAATTCGAAGCGCGCGAAAATCTTGTTGAACTCATGTTCCCGCAGGATCTGCTCGATGATCTCGGGAATGCTCATGTCGAGGAAGAACCGGCACTTCGGCGCATTGCGCAACAGCGCCAGACGCGATTCCAGCACGATCTCGTACAGCGACTGATCGCGGTTGGTGGCCTTCAGCGCGAAGCCCGTCACCACGCCTTGAATGCGCCGCGCCTCCTCCGGCCGGCTCCATTGGTCACGCGGCGGCGGCTGAATGACGAATGCACCCATCCGGTTCAGGAATTCACCGCGCGACAGGTCGTGACGGGGATGGGTGAACCGGATCGTGTACTTCGTCGGCTCGCCGATCCCGCACTCGCCATCGAACTCGTAGATGTCCGCAAGCGCGGCAGCGGGCGCACCCTTGATATCCAGGCTATAGAACTGATGGATGTTGACGCCCGCGCGCGGGGGTGTATCGGAAATAGCCGTGCTCGCGGTCAATTAATTCTCCGAAAACGTTTGCGGAATATTCCGCGCGACTTTAACTGGGCGAGGGACAAATCTGCTATAGGACGAATCTGAAATTAGCAAGGATCGGCGTTTAAAGCCTGATCCATTAACGAGTCCAGGTCGAGCAGAAACAGACTCCGTGTTTCCCGGATGCCGATTCGCTCGACTAGCATCACGCTGCCGGCGCATGGACTTTCACCGCGCAACATGCCGGTGCGTCCAGAGACAATGGGCGTGTGAGCCGAAAACTGCCTCACGCCGGGATCCGGCACCGCGTTCCGCGTGCGGCCGAACAGCACCATCGAAACGCATCGAATCGAAAGCATTTCCTGAAAATCCGGAATCCCGGCATATAACCGAACACGCAATACGGAAAGCTACCGTTCGGCACTCCGCGAAATGAGCCTGAGGCTATCCAATCCAATTTCGGCGACGGCGGAGATCAGGCGTCGGCGATCGCCGCCGCACATCATTGCGTATCGCACCAGACAGGATCGACCGTGTAACGTTCCTTTCGCTCGCGAACCCGCCCCGAACAGCACCGGCTTCATGCATGCAGACTCGAGCATTTGCTCTAATTCACGGCGGCGTTCTCGCAATCGAAAGCCGCCTGCAAGAGTGCGCGGCGCGCTGTTCCACACTTCGGGAAACGCCTGCGGTCAGTCTGCCCCTTTGTCGTGCATCCGCGATTCCGCCTCGGCCGCCTCGCCTCGTTTGATCACATAGTGCGACGCCGCGTGCGGCGGTGGCCGATCGCGAATCATGCGCACACGCGATCGTGCGCGCCGTCATCGCGCACGTTCCGGCGCGGCAACGAACGACTCGCGCGCATGAACGCCGTGCGTCGCGTTGCCATCGTGTCGCGAACCGGTTCCGTCGCCAATACGGAGCAGCTGTCGCGTGCACCGCGCGATACACACCCGGTCGCACGCCGATGTCAGAACTGACAGCTATGGAAACTGGCAGCTACCTGAACGGCACCGACGGCCTACGCTCGTCACCGCTCGCGGCCCCACAAGGGCCGTGGGCTCCAGCAACGTCGTCTCTCCTAAAAAGGACTCCCGATGAAAAGGAACGCCTGGTTTTCCCTGCCCCTTCCGTCGCCCCGCCGCCTTGCATGCGCGTGGCCGCTCGTACTCGCCGCCGGCGCGGCGCACGCGACGACGGACTGGGTCGATACCCATACGAAAGCCTTTCTGACCGGCCCGCAGTTGATGGCGCGCAGCGCGGCGCCGTCGCTCGAACTCGCGGCCGGCGAGACGACGGACGTCGTCGTCAGCCTGAAGCTGCGCAACGCCGCGCAGCTCAAGCAACTGGCGCGCGACGTGAACCGGCCCGGCAGCGCGCATTACCGCCAGTACCTGACGCACGAGCAGTTCCTCGCCAGCTACGCGCCGACCGACGCGCAGGTGAAGTCGGTCGTCGACTATCTGCGCAAGAGCGGCTTCGTGAACATCGACGTCGCGCCGAACCGGCTGCTGGTGTCCGCGCGCGGCACGGCGGGCACGGTGAAGACCGCGTTCAACACGTCGCTCGTGCACTTCGAGTACGCGGGCCGCTCGGGCTTCGCGAATGCGTCGACCGCACAGGTGCCGAGCGCGCTCGGCGACGTCGTCGGCTCGGTGCTCGGGCTGCAGAACGTCGCGCGCGCACGGCCGATGCTGCGCATCGGCAACGTGGCGAAGCCGCAGGCACTCGCGGCCGGCACGGCGACCGGCCACTATCCGAAGGAATTCCCGGGCCTCTACAACGCAACCGGCGTGCCGACCGCGGCCGGCGTGACCGTCGGCATCATCACGATCGGCGGCGTATCGCAGACGCTGCAGGACCTGAAGCAGTTCACCTCGAGCAACGGTTACGGCACGGTCTCGACGCAGACCGTCAAGACCAACGGCACGAGCGGCAGCTACAGCGACGACCAGGACGGCCAGGGCGAATGGGATCTCGACAGCCAGTCGATCGTCGGCTCGGCCGGCGGCCAGGTCGGCAAGCTCGTGTTCTATATGGCGGACCTCAACGCCGCCGGCAACACGGGGCTCACGCAGGCATTCAACCGCGCGGTGTCGGACAACACCGCGAAAGTGATCAACGTATCGCTCGGCTGGTGCGAAACCGACGCGAACGCGGACGGTACGCTCGACGCCGAAGAGCAGATCTTCACGACGGCCGCGGCGCAAGGCCAGACGTTCTCGGTTTCGTCGGGCGACGAAGGCGTGTACGAGTGCAACAACCGCGGCTACCCGGACGGCTCGAACTACACGGTGTCGTGGCCGGCTTCGTCGCCGCATGTGCTCGCGATCGGCGGCACGACGCTCTACACGACGTCGGCAGGCGCATTCTCGAACGAAACGGTGTGGAACGAAGGGCTCGACGGCAACGGCAAGCTGTGGGCGACGGGCGGCGGCGTCAGCACGATCCTGCCCGCACCGTCGTGGCAGTCGGGCAGCAGCCGCCAGTTGCCGGACGTGTCGTTCGACGCCGCGCAAAGCACGGGCGCGTACATCTACAACTACGGCCAGTTGCAGCAGATCGGCGGCACGAGTCTCGCCGCGCCGATCTTCACGGGCTTCTGGGCGCGCCTGCTCGCGGCGAACGGCACGGGCCTCGGTTTCCCGGCCGGCAACCTGTATCGCGCGATTCCGTCGAACCGGTCGCTCGTGCGCTATGACGTCGTGTCGGGTAACAACGGCTATCAGGGGTATGGCTACACCGCCGGCACCGGCTGGGATCTGACGACCGGCTTCGGCAGCCTGAACATCGCGAACCTCAACCAGCTGATCAAGTCGGGCGGGTTCTGAGCGATATGTAAAGGCCGGCGCGCGGCAGTGATTTGCCGCGCGCCGGCCTTGTCGCCTTCAGGTCGCGCGGAATTCGCGCATCACCCTACTCCGTCGCACGCTCGTTCACAGGCTCCGGCGCGGCCGGCACACCGCTCCGATGCGACGGTGCAAACAGCCGCAATCCGCTCGCGACGCTCGCAGCACCTGCGAAACCCGCGCCGAGCATCAGCGCGAGCGTCGGCCCGTGACGCCCCGCGATCCCGAACGACAGCGCGACGAGCGCCGCGCCCGTTGCCTGCCCGATCAGCCGCGCGGTCGCGATGATTCCGCTCGCGCCGCCGCTGCGCTCGGGCGGCGCGCTCGACATCAGCGCCTTCAGGTTCGGCGACTGGAAGAAGCCGAAGCCCGCGCCGCACAGCATCATCCGCCAGCCGATGTCGAATACGTTCGGCGCCGCCGGCAGTGCGGCGAGCGACACCATGCCCGCGCTCAGCAGCGCGAGCCCGATCGCACCGAGCAGGCCGGCCGGGTATCGATCCGACAGGCGGCCCGCGATCGGCGCGGCGAGCGCGACGATCGCCGACCACGGCGTCATCAGGAACCCCGTCTCGACCGCGTTGCGATGCAGGACGGTTTCGAAATAGAACGGCAGCGACACGAACGCGAGCCCCTGCGCGGCGAACGCGCACACGGCGGTCAGCGCGGACAGCGTGAACACGGGTCGGCGAAACAGGTCGACCGGCAGCATCGGCGCCGGGTGCCCTGCCTGGCGGCGGATCAGCAGCCAGCCGAACGCGAGCGCAACCGCCGCCGCCGCGAACACGACGGAAAGCGGCCCGCGCTGCGCGAATTCGCCGAGCGCGAAGATCAGCGACGCGAACGTGATCACGTTGAACAGTGCGGCAACCGGATCGAACGCATGCTTGCCGCGCGCCGTCTGCGGCAGCGACGGAATCGCCACGGCGAGCGCGAACACGCCGAGCGGCACGTTCACCGCGAACAGCCACGGCCATGCGGCGACCGACAGGATCAGCGACGCGATCGTCGGCCCCACCGCGAACGACACGCCGACGACGAGCGCGTTGAAGCCGACGCCGCGCCCGAGCCGGTGCGCGGGAAACAGGCCGCGGATCAGCGCGACGTTGACGCTCATGATCGCGCTCGCGCCGAAGCCCTGCACGATCCGCGCGGCCGTCAGCATCGGCAGCGTCGACGCGAGCGAACAACCGAGCGATGCGAGCGTGAACACCGCGAGCCCGGCGATATACACGCGCTTGTGGCCGACGATGTCGCCGAGCGACGCGAACGGCAGCAGCGTCGCGACCATCGCGAGCTGGTACGCATTGATGATCCATACGGACGCGGCCGGCGACGCATGCAGGTCGGCGGCGATCGCGGGCAGCGCGGTGTTCGCGATCGCGGTGTCGAGCGTCGCGAGCGCGACGGCCAGCAGCACGGCGGACATCGCGCGCCAGTTGACGGCCGGCTCCCGGGCGCCGGCGGAGGATGCGAATTCGGACAAGATGAGGCTCGGCTGACGGGCGACGCGCGGCGTCGCGGATTGAGCGGCGCGGCGGCGTGCGTTCCGGACGGCAGGACCGGCGCGCGCGCAGCCGCGATCCGTATTGTTGCAGAGCCGCATCGAACGTGCAGGCGGCCGCCTCGTCAGTCAGCGAAACGAAAGCTTGCGCGATGCCGTGCTTGACGCGCGGCATCGTTGAGCGCACAACGATCGACGATCCGGCGCGCCGGCTGGCCTTCCGGGCGCGTGCCCGTCCTCGTCGTGCCGGCGCGGGCGGCCGGCCCGGCCGCGTCTGCCGGCGGCACCGCGCATCGGAAACCGATGCGCCGATGCGCGGCGTGCGTGCGCCGCCGTCGCGCCAGGTCGGATCAGGTCACCGCGCGCCGCGCATTGCGTCCGCGCAGCCATTCGAGCGCGAGCAGCAGGCTCGTCGAGAAGATGATCAGGATCGTCGCGAGCGCGGCGATCGTCGGGCTGATGTTCTCGCGGATGCCCGTGAACATCTGGCGCGGCAGCGTCGTCTGGTCCGCGCCCGCGAGAAACAGCGTGACGACCACTTCATCGAACGACGTCGCGAACGCGAACAGCGCGCCCGACATCACGCCCGGCGCGATCACCGGCAGCGTCACCCGGAAAAAGGTCGACACCGGATTCGCGCCGAGCGACAGGCTCGCGCGCACGAGGTTCTGGTTGAAACCCTGCAGCGTCGCGGCGACCGTCGTCACGACGAACGGCACGCCGAGCGCCGCGTGCGCGGCGATCAGCCCCGTATAGGTATTCGCGAGCCCGAGCGGCGCGAAGAACAGGTACATGCCGACGCCGACCACGACGACCGGCACGATCATCGGCGACAGCAGCACGGCCATCAGCAGCGCCTTGCCGCGGAAGTCGGCCTTCGTGAGGCCGATCGCGGCGAGCGTGCCGAGCACGGTCGCGACGACGGTTGCCGACGGCGCGACGATGAAGCTGTTTTTCGCGGCCATCCGCCACTCGTCCGACGCGATCAAGTTCTCGTACCAGCGCATCGAGAAGCCCGGGATCGGATAGACGAGGAACGTGCTCGACGAAAACGACAGCGGCACGATCGCGAGCACCGGCAGGATCAGGTACAGCAGCGTCAGCACGACGAGCACGCGCAATGCGACGTACCACGCGCGCTCGACGAACGACATGTGCGGCGCGAACAGCGGCCTGGCGAGCAGTTTCATGGTCGAATCCCTTTCCGTTCCGTTGTTGCGCGCTTAGCCGAGGCTCACGTTCGAGCGGGTGAAGCGGCCGTAGATCGCGTACAGCACGAGCGTCGCCGCGAGCAGCAGCCCGCCAAGTGCGCACGCCATGCCCCAGTTGATCGTCACGTTCGTGAAGTACGCGACGTAGTAGCTGACCATCTGGTCGTTCGGCCCGCCGAGCAGCGCAGGCGTGATGTAGTAGCCGATCGCGAGGATGAACACGAGCAGCGCGCCCGCGCCGACGCCCGGATAGGTCTGCGGCACGTACACGCGCCAGAACGCGGCGAACGGATGGCTGCCGAGCGACACGGCCGCGCGCTGGTAGGTCGGCGGGATCGACTTCATCACGCTGTACAGCGGCAGGATCATGAACGGCAGCAGGATGTGCGTCATCGAGATATACACGCCGACGCGGTTGAACAGCAACGTCAGCGGATGCGAGATCAGCCCGCTGCCGATCAGCGCCGTGTTGATGAGCCCTTCGCTCTGCAGCAGCACGATCCACGCGGCGACGCGCACGAGCACCGACGTCCAGAACGGAATCAGCACGAGAATCATCACGAGGTTCGCACGCCGCTCCGACAGCGTCGAGATCCAGTATGCGAGCGGGTAGCCGAGCAGCAGCGCGAACAGCGTGACCGCGACGCCGATCACGAACGTGCGGCCGAAGATCGCGAGATAGATCGACTGGTCGGGATCGGCCTGCACGATGTGGCCGAAGCCGTCCTGTCTGTGGTCGAGCGCGGCGAGCAGGTAGAACGGCGAAACCGTGCTGCCGTTCTTCGCGATGGCCTGCCAGTACGCCGTGTCCCCCCAGCGCGAATCGAGTTCGACGAGTTTCGTGCGCGTCTGCGCAGGCGTGAGCGTCGATTCATTGTCGCCCTTCAGCGGCATCGCGCGCGCCGTCTTCGCGACGAGCGAGCGATAACCGGGGATCTCGGTGTTCAGGCGCCGCGCGAGCGCGCCCATCGCCTCGCTGTCGGCCACCTTCGTCATGTCGGCCGCGAGCGCGACATACGCGGCGTCGGCCGGCGGCGCCTTGCGGTCCCAGCCCGACAGCGCGGTGACCGTGTTCGGCAGCGCGGTCGCGATCTCGGGGTTCTGCACCGCGCGCGTGAGCAGCGTGCCGATCGGTACGACGAAGATCAGCAGCAGGAAAATCGCGAGCGGCGCGACCAGCAGCAGCGCCATCGTGCGCTTGCGGGCCTCGGCAGCCTTCAGCTCGCGCTTGAGCGCGGCGCCCGACGAGGAAGGCGCGATCGTCATCGTATTCAACGGGTCTCTCCGGCCGGGCACGCTCCGGCGGAATGCCGCGCGACGCGATCGACGCGCCGCGCGGCTGGTTGCATCAGGATGCCTGAACGATTACTTCGTCGCCCATGCGGCGAAGCGCTGCTCGAGCTCGTCGCTGTGGTCGGTCCAGAAGCCGATATCTTCCAGCACCGCGTTCTTGCCGTTGGCCGGCGAGTTCGGCAGGTTCGCGAGCGTCTTCGCGTCGAGCGACTTGATCGCGGCGATGTTCGCGGGGCCGTACGCGATGTGCTGCGCATACGCCTGCTGCGGCTTCGGCGTCAGCGAATACGCGATGTACTGCTCGGCCAGCGCCTTGTTCGGCGAGCCCTTCGGAATCGCCCAGTAGTCGAGGTCGTAGATGCTGCCGTTCCACACGACCTTCAGGTTCTTGCCTTCCTTCTGTGCGGCATCGATGCGGCCGTTGTACGCGGTCGACATCACGACGTCGCCGGCGACGAGGAACTGCGGCGGCTGCGCGCCCGCTTCCCACCACTGGATGTACGGCTTCAGCTCGTCGAGCTTCTTGAACGCGCGGTCCTGGCCGGCCTTCGTGCCGAGCACCTTGTACACGTCCTTCGTCGCGACGCCGTCGGCCATCAGCGCGAATTCGAGGTTATAGCGCGCGCCCTTGCGCATCCCGCGCTTGCCGGGGAATTTTTTCACGTTCCAGAAATCGGCCCAGCCGGTCGGTGCCGACTTCAGCTTGTCCGCGTTGTACGACAGCGCCGTCGACCAAACGAAGAAGCCGACGCCGCACGCTTGCGGCGATTCCGGAATCAGGTCGGACTTCTTGGCGATCTTCGACCAGTCGAGCTTCTCGTACAGCCCTTCGTCGCAACCGCGGTTCAGGTCGCCCGATTCGACTTCGACCACGTCCCAGTTGACGTGCTTCGCCTCGACCATCGCCTTCACCTTCGCCTGCTCGCCGTTGTATTCGACGGCGGTGACCTTGTTGCCGGTTGCCTTCTCGAACGGCTGGTTGAACGCGACCTTCTGCGCGTCGCCGTTCGCGCCGCCGAAGTTGACGACCGTGAGTTCGGCGGCCGTTGCCGATGCGCCGACTACGGCGAACGCCAGTGCCAGCGCGGTGCGGCGCGCCGTGAAGCTTGCTCGTTTCATGATGGTTCCTCTCCTCTCGTGGTGGAAGTGGGCAGTTGTTGTTGACGACGTGCTGCGGTAAATCGGGGAAACCCTGCTCATGCGAACACGCGCAGGTGCTCACGCGCGAATGCAAGCGAGACCGGCGCGCCGGGAGAGAACGCATCGAGCGCGCCGGTGCCGAGCGGCACCTTCACGAAGCATTCGTCCTGGCCCGGCAGCGCGCAGCGCATGCGCACGTGATCGCCGAAATAGATGAGGCTGCGCGCCTCGCCGGTCAGCCGGTTCGCGGCTGCGCCGTTCGCGTGCCCATTCGCGCCGTGCGCGGCGAGGCTCATGCGTTCGGGGCGGATGCACGCGACGGCCGACGCGCCCTCGGCGGCTTCGCCGATATGGCGGCCGACGAGCTTCGTGCCGTCGTCGAGCCGGAACTCGCAGAATTCACCGTCGACGCTCGCAATGGTGCCGCGCAGCCGGTTGCTGTCGCCGATGAAGTTCGCGACGAATTCGTTGCACGGCGATTCGTACAGGCGGTCGACGGTGTCGAGCTGCTGCACGATGCCCTTGTCGAACACGGCCACACGATCGGACATCGTCAGCGCCTCGCCCTGGTCGTGCGTCACGTACACGAAGGTCACGCCGAGCTTCTCGTGCAGCGCCTTCAGTTCGTACTGCATGTGTTCGCGCAGCTGCTTGTCGAGCGCGCCGAGCGGCTCGTCCATCAGCACGAGCTTCGGCTCGAACACGAGCGCACGCGCCAGCGCGATACGCTGCTGCTGGCCGCCCGACAGCTGCGCCGGGTAGCGTTTCGCGAAGCGCTCCATCTGCACCATCTTCAGCGCATGCGCGACGCGCTCCGTGCGCTCGGCGGCCGGCAGCTTGCGCACGGTCAGCGGATACGCGACGTTCTGCTCGACCGTCAGGTGCGGGAACAGCGCGTAGTTCTGGAACACCATGCCGATGTTGCGCTTGTGCGGCGGCACGTTGTTCAGGAGTTCGCCGTCGAGGCGGATCTCGCCGCCGGTCGGAAACTCGAAACCGGCGAGCATCATCAGGCAGGTCGTCTTGCCCGAGCCCGACGGCCCGAGCAGCGTCAGGAATTCCCCTCGGTGGATATCGAGGTCGAGCGATTTGACGACCAGCGTTTCACCGTCATAGGTCTTCCGCACGCCGCGAAAGCTGACGATCACATCATCGGACTTCATCATGCTGTCCCCTTGCGTCGCGACAATCGTTTATGAATGCCCCCTAACCTGCCGCTTCGCGGCAGGCCCCCCGAGGGGGTCAAGAAAACTTGGGGCGGCCCGGCGTTTTCTTGCGAGATGCGTTCCACTATACGGTGCGCACGGTTCTATACTAGGGAACCATTTCAATATTCCAAGTAGGACCACTTTGGATACCGTGATCCTTGCCGACTGGCTCTCCGCCCGCCTCGACCGCGGCTCGTCCGAGCCGATGTACCGGCAGTTGCTGCAACAGATGCAGCAGGCCATCCTGACCGGGGAATTGGGGCCAGGAACAAAACTGCCCAGTTCCCGGACGCTCGCGGCGGACCTGTCGATCGCGCGCAATACCGTGCTGCACGTGTACGACCAGTTGACGGCCGAAGGCTATGTGCTGACGACGACCGGCAGCGGCACCTATGTGGCCGACACGCGGCCGGACGCCGCCGCGATTCGCGCGCCGGGCGGCGCACCGCCCGAGGCCGGTACGCCGCCGTCCGACGCCGGTACGCTGCCGCCGCCGGACGCGCAGGGCAGCCTGTCGATGCGCGGCCGGCAACTGATCGAGCACGCGGGCGTGTCGCGGCGCCAGTGGGGCGCGTTCATGCCGGGCGTGCCGGACGTGTCGGAGTTTCCGAGCCGCACGTGGAGCCGCCTGCAGGCGCGGCTGTGGAAGGAGGCGAACCCCGAGCTGCTGACCTATGCGCCCGGCGGCGGCTACCGGCCGTTACGGCGCGCGCTCGCCGATTACCTGCGCGTCGCGCGCTCGGTCAAATGCTCGCCGGACCAGGTGATCATCACGACCGGCATTCATCAGTCGATCGATCTCGCGGTGCGGCTGCTGTCCGACATCGGCGATCGCGCGTGGGTCGAGGAACCGTGCTACTGGGGCGTGCGCAGCGTATTGCAGGCGGCCGGCCTCACGCTCGCGCCGGTGCCGGTCGACCAGGAAGGGCTCGCGCCGCGTGCCGGCGACATGCAGCATCCGCCGCGGCTCGTGCTCGTCACGCCGTCGCATCAGTACCCGCTCGGGATGGTGATGAGCCTCGCGCGGCGCCGGATGCTGCTCGAATACGCGCGCCAGCACCGCTGCTGGATCATCGAGGACGACTACGACAGCGAATTCCGCTACGGCAGCCGCCCGCTCGCGTCGCTGCAGGGGCTCGACGACGGCGGCCGCGTGATCTACGTCGGCAGCCTCGGCAAGATGCTGTTCCCGGGCCTGCGGATGGGCTACATGGTCGTGCCCGAGCATCTGGTCGATACGTTCCGCACCGGGCTGTCGGAGCTGTACCGCGAGGGCCAGCTGATGCAGCAGGCCGTGCTCGCCGAATTCATCATGGACGGCCACCTGACTTCGCACGTCAGGCGCATGCGCACGCTGTACGGCGAGCGCCGGCAACTGATGATCGACGCGATCCGCGCGCGCTTCGGCGACGCACTGCCCGTGATGGGCGACGAGGCCGGCCTGCACCTGGTGCTCGGCCTGCCCGACACGTGCGACGATCGCGCGGTCACGCAGAGCGCGTTCGACGCGGGCGTGATCGTACGCCCGCTCACCAGCTACTACAGCAACCTCGACACCGCTCGGCGCGGCCTGCTGCTCGGCTATGCGTGCGTCCCGCACGAAAGCATCGGGCCCGCGTTCGACACGCTCGCGGATACCATCGAGCAGCATCTGCCGCGGCACATTACGCGCGCGGCATAGGAGCGGTCACATGCGACGGCGCCCGCGTTACTGCGCGCTGCCCGCGCCGCGATCGAGCGACGCCGCGCGCACGGCTTCGCCGGGCTTCGTGAACACGCGCTGCCGCAGTGCGGCGATCTGCGCGTCGCGGTCCGGCGGCGACAGGCCGGCCGACTCGATCTGCGCACGCTGCGCCGCATAGTCCGCGTAGCGGCTCTGCCACGATGCGTCGTCCTGCTGCATCTGCGCGACGCGCGCGGCGGCCTCGGGCCCGAGCGTCTGCGTCAGTTGCGCGCGCATCGCATCGGGCGTCGCCCCGCTCTTCTGCAACTGCGCGATCTGGTCGATTGCGGCCCGCTGCCGGTCGACCCGCTGCTGCGCCATGCGTTCGTCGGCCGGCATCTGCTGCTCGAGCGCCGCGAGCCGTTCGGCTTTCTGTGCATCGGTCAGCGTGCGATCCTGCGCGATCTTCAGCCGTGCGAGATCGTAGCGCTGCCGCCACTGCTCCGCGCCGAAGAACGGCTGGCTCCAGTCGCCGAGCGTGCGATACGCGATCGACGCGCGCTGGTCGAGCGCGAGCTGCAGCGCGCCCAGGTCGGACTTGTCGACCGCGCCGGCGTCGCGCAGTTTCGCGAGCGCGTCGAGATACGCGCGATACCGGCGCCACACGTCGAGCGCGTCGGCTTGCGCAGCCGTGCCATCGAGCTGCGCGGCAATCTCGCGCGCGACGAGCGCATCGAGCGCGGCCGCGCTGAGGTCGCTCTGCGCGGTCAGGCAGTAGTCGAAGAAATCGCGCACCGCGCGCACCTTCGCGAGATGGCCGCCCGCATCGAGCGGCAGCCGCGGCGCACTGGAACCGGCCAGCGACGACGGCAGGCCCGCGCTCGCCGGCACGGCGGCCTGCGGCGGTGCCGCAGCCACGCCGCCCACCGCCGCCGCATCGGGCGACTCGCCGGCGCTACCCGTACCGCGATGCCATCCCGCCCCGCTCCACATCGCGACGCCGGCGATCGCCGCCAGCCCCACGACACCGTAGACCGCAGCGCGCCGCGCCAGCGGCGCGCGCCCTTCACGTGCCATCATCGATTACACGCCCGCCAGCTTCAGCCGGTTCGCATGCGTGCGGATCACCGCGACCGGATCTTCCGCATACGCGCCGCGCACGCCGAGCAACTGGTTGATCTCGTCGATATGGTTCCACTTGTAGCTCGTGCTCAGCACCTTGCCGTACAACGCGCTGCACTTCGACACGAGCCCGTCGTTCTGGCCCGAGCCGCGGTTGATCATCACCGTGCCCGTGCCGAACAGCGCGAGCGTCGACAGGTCGAGCGCGTTCGCCGGGTCGACGAGCGGAAGGGTGCTCGTGTCCGTCGCACCCGTGACACCGAACACGGAGAGCGTCGGCTGGATCGCCGTGCCGGCCCACGAATACAGCAGATGCGTGTTGCCGCCGACGGTTTCCGTCGGCGCGCCGGTCTGGCAACTTCCCGGTGCGCCAAGGCCCGCGCTCGGATAGTTCTGGTTGTACGTGGCGGCCTGTGCGGTCGTCAGCGTTTTCAGCGACGCGAGCGCGTCCTGGTTCGTGTTGTGGCTGCTGCTCGTCAGGATTCCGAACACATTGACGAACGCGGCGATCACCGATGACGAAAGCCCGGTCGGATCGTATGCGAGCACGCTCTGCACGAAGTCGGCGAACTCGGAGCCGCGATGCGGCGTGCCGATCGTCGTCACCGACGCGACGAGATCGGGCGCGACGGCCGCGACATAACGCGACGTGAGCCCGCCCTGGCTGTGACCGACGAGATTGACCTTGGTCGCGCCCGTCGCGGCGAGCACCGTCTTCACGTAAGCGAGCAACTGTTCGCCGCGCCCGTTCGGGCCGTCGTCGCTCTGGAAACCCGACAGGTTCGCGACGTAGACGGTCGCGCCATGCTGCTGCAGGTCTTCCTGGATGCCGTACCAGTACTCGAGCACGCCCGCGTACTTGTCGGTGCCGGTGAGCCCGTGCACGAGGATGATCGGATAACGCGTCGTCGCGTAGTCGTCGGCGGGCGCGGTCGCCGCCATCGCCGCGCGCGTCGTCGCGAGCGTCATCAACGCAGTCGTCCCCGCGAACGGCGCGACGCTCATCGCGCATGCCACTGCCCCTGCCACCACCCTGGAACGCATCGATCTGGCCATGCATGTTCTCCTGATTATTGTGCTGCCGGTACGAATGAGATCGGATCGACGCACTCGGCGCCCTCGCGTGCGCAGTGATCGTCGAATGCCGGAGTGAAGCACGACTGGCCAACGTTTGCGCCCCGACTAGACACGGTTCTCTAATCGGTTGACGCGCCCCACCCGTTCGGGCGGGGCCGCGTTCATGCGCGCGCATGCTGCAACGCACACGCGCAACGCGCTACAGCTTTGCGCTCACGCGTACCCATGCGGTACGGCCCGGCTCCATCACCGGCGCGTTCGCCGGATAGCCGAAGCCGGCATTGCCGGCGAGGTTCAGATGCTCGGTGTAGGCCTTGTTCAGCACGTTGTCGACGCCGACCGAGACCTGCACGGTCTTGCTGACGTTGTACTGCGTATGCAGCGACAGCACGCCGAATCCGGCGCTCGGGCCGAAGTCCTTGCCGACCACGTTGCCCTCGTTCAGCGCATAACGATGCTGCGGCGCAACGATCCGCCACAGCCCGCCGGCCGACCACGCGCCGCGCGTGTATTCGAGCCCGATGCGCGCCTCGAGCGGCGGCATCTGCGGCAGCGGATCGCCGCTCGCCACGTTGCGCCCCCACGCATACGCGAGCGACGTCTCGACGCGCAGCGGCGCAACCGGCCGCCACGACACACCTGCCTCGCCGCCCATGATCTGCGCGTTGACGTTGGTCGCCCGCGTGGTCGGGCCCATCATGCCGGCCGCGTAGTTGAACAGGATGAAGTCCTGCACGTAGCCTGCGTAGGCCGACACCCACGCATCGAACCGGTCGCTCTTGTATTGCGCGCCGATGTCGAGCTGCGTGGTCTTCTCCGGCTGCACCGCCGAGAATGCGTTGACCGAACCGGCCGGCCCGCGCTTCGCGGAGAACAGCTCCCAGTAGTCGGGATAGCGCTGCGCATGACCGATCCCCGCGTACCACGTGACGGGCAGCGACGCGAGATCGCGCTCGTAGCGCACGAAGCCGCTCGGCAGCACGCGCGTGCGATCGTCGTCGAAGGTCGGGTTGGGTTTGCTCGCCATCATCCCGCTCGTCGTCGCGCGCTTGTCGCGTGCGCTCGCGTAGTCGACGCGCGCGCCGCCGATCACGCGCGACACGTCGCTCGCGTACCACGTCAGCTCGCCGAACGCACCCGCGTTCCACATCGTCGCCTGCGCATCCCACGGCTGGTCGCCGTAGTTCTGCCGCCCCATCGCCGAGCGCGAATCGAGCCGGTTCGATTGCGCGTCGACGCCCGTCACGAGCTTGAAGTCGTCGCCGAAACGGAACGTCGCGGCAGCGCGCGCGCCGACCGTGCGGCGCCGCACCTCCGACGCCATCCGCATCGGCATGCTGCTGGTCGGATCGGGCTGCCGCAACGTGTAGTTGTCCATCACGTGGTCGGCTTCGTTGTAGTACACGCGCGCCTCGATCCGGTCGAGCACGTCGCCGAGATGCCGCTTGTCGAACGACAGGCCGAACGTCTCGCGGCGGAAATGCGCGCCGTCCATCCCGCGGCCCGCATACTTCGCGTAGCCGTCGCCCGTGCCGGCCGTCAGTTCGACCCGCGTATGGTCGTCGGGCGTCCAGCCGAGCGCCGCGTCGGCGTTCCACTTGTCCCACTGCGACGGCACCGTGTTGCCGTTGCCGTCCTTGTAGTCCTGCGAATGCGCGTGGTTCGCGCTCACGCGGCCATAGACGTCCGGCGTGCCGGCCGTCAGGTCGACGTTCTGGTCGTTACGGCCGAACGAGCCGCCGACGAGGCTGCCCTCGAAACGCATGCCCGGCTTGTCGAAACGCGGCGTCACACGCTCGAACAGCACGGTGCCGGCCGACGCGCCGGGACCGTACAGCACGGTTTGCGGCCCCTTCACGACGGTGACCTTGTCATAGCTTTCCGGCGCGATGTACGACGTCGGCGCATCCATCCGGTTCGGGCAGGCACCGAGCGTCGGCATCCCGTTCGCCAGGATATTCAGTCGCGACCCGAACATCCCGCGCAGCACGGGGTCGCCGTTCGTACCGCCGCTGCGGATGGACGTGAAACCGGGGATCGTCTTCAGGTAATCCGCGCCGTCGCTGGCGGGCAGCGGCTGGCGCGGCGCCTTCGGATCCGTGACGACGACGAGCGGCGTCGTCAGCGGCGACGCGACGACCTCGACGGGCGGCAGCAGCGCGGCCGAATCGTCCGCAGGCGCGCCGGCCGCGCGCGCCGTTTCGGCC
>NZ_JBNCAB010000016.1:0-107535 GCF_049805555.1 Burkholderia sp. DN3021
GTGCGGAGCGGCCTGCTTCAGCGCAGCGGTGGCCGGTCGCGCAGCCGTCGGCCGCGGCCGGACGGGTTCGAATCCGACCGGAAGCGGGGCGGGATCGGGGCGCGGCACTTGCGAGTTCGCCGCCGCACGCGCGAGGCTGGCGGTGCTGCCGGTCGTCGGGGGCGGCATCGCGCTGGCCGGCATCGGCGCGGGCGGCGCCGGCATGCTGCGACCGGTCGCGGTCGGCTTCAGCCAGCCCGACGGCGCGACGGGTTCCGTGTGCGGACGCGGAGGCGTCTTGCTGCGCGGCTTCGGCCGCGCCTGCGGGTCGGGTTTCCACAGCGTCGGGCGCGAATACCGGCCGTTCTGGCGCGGCGCCATCGAGTTGACGGTATGCGCGGTGGTCGGCTGCACGATGTCGTCGTCGCGATGCAGTGCGCTGCGCGGCAGGTCGGCGATACCGCGGGCATCGTCGTCGTCGCGCTCGCGCGACAGCTTGACGCCGAACGACGTGTCGACCCATGCGGCGAACTGGCGCCAGCCGATGCCGGTCAGCCAGGGCAGCCCGGCGAAAAACAGCACGACCATCGCGACCGGCGTGCCGATCGGACCGAGCACATGGGCGAAGCCGGCGGAGAACGCGTGGCCGAGCGCGTTCGTGTCGGGGCCCGACAGCGCGCTCGTGAGCGTGCAGCTTGCGACGAACACCGCGGCGAAGCCGAGCCACAGGCGGATCGAGCCGCGGCCGGCGAGGCCGCCGCCGCCGGGCAGCATCGCCTGCACGAGACGCCAGAAGAGAAGGAGGAACCAGACGGCGGAGATGCCGAACCAGCCGAAGACAACCGTGTGCATGCTTTGAAACAGGAGTGTGGAGGGGCGCGCGGGGCGCGACCCGCCGAGTTTAACCGGCCGGCGAACAAGATTCTAAGGCGGCGTGAATTCGTTTCACGCCGTGCTGCGCGTGCGTCCGGCACGCGCGCGCAACGCGAAGGCGGTCGGCCGGCCTTCGCGCGCGCGGTGCATCAGGGGCTCCGGTGCGTGAAGGTCAGCGTTGCGCCGGCATTGGTCACGATCTGCAGTTGCTTGGGTTCGCGCATCTGCACGCCGGTCTTCTCGATATGGGCGAGCGCGTCGAGGTACGCGTGTTCGAGCTGGCCGCCGAGCGTATTCGGGCAGGCCATCCGCGTGCCGGCGAGCGGCCCGAAGCTCAGCAGGCCGTTCTTGATCGCGTAGGTGCCCATGTAGCGGTTGCAGCCCGAGAACCCGCTGGCGCGCCGGATGCCCGAGTCGGTCGACAGCGCGAGCTTGATCGGCTCGCCGTTGTCGCCGTGCGGGATCGTGCGCTGCGTGCCGTCGGCGTTCAGCCAGCTGGTGAGCTCCCAGCTCGTGTCGTCGAGCAACTGGACGGCGGCCGGGTTGTACGGGTCGGGGGCGGGGGCGGCGGAATCGGGGTGGGTCGGCATCGCGCAGGCGGCGAGAAGCGTGGCAAGCGTCAACGCGCAGAGCGGCGCGCGCAGCGGGCGAAGCAGGCCGGTGCGGGCGCGTGCGGCTGCGAACAGGTGGGACATGAGCCTCGTTCCTCATCGGATTCTGATCAAGGCGTAAGAGTAACGCACCCGCCCCGCGGCAGGCGAGCCGACACTTCGCGCGCGAAAACGTTCGCAGCCTGCCCGCGCGCGGCGCACGGCCGGGCAGCGGCGCGGCGAAACCGCCAAACCGGCGTCGTGGCGCGTGTTAACATCGGAGCCGTTTTCGTCCTCCACCAGAAGCGGGAAATCACATGCAGATCGGTCAGCGGCTCGGTACGCCGCTTTCACCCTCGGCCACGCGCGTCATGCTGCTCGGCGCCGGCGAACTCGGCAAGGAAGTCATCATCGCGTTGCAGCGGCTCGGTGTAGAAGTCATCGCGGTCGACCGCTATCCGGACGCACCGGGTCACCAGGTCGCGCATCGCGCGCACGTGATCGACATGACGGACGCCGCCGCGCTGCGGGCGATCGTCGAGGCCGAGCGCCCGCACCTGATCGTGCCGGAGATCGAGGCGATCGCGACCGACGCGCTCGCGTCGATCGAGGCGGCCGGCCTCGCCGAGGTGATCCCGACCGCACGCGCGACGCAACTCACGATGAACCGCGAAGGGATCCGCCGGCTCGCGGCCGAGGAGCTCGGGCTGCCGACGTCGCCGTATGCGTTCGCGGAATCGTTCGAGGCCTTCAGCGCGGCGGTCGCGAAGATCGGCATGCCGTGCGTCGTGAAGCCGGTGATGTCGTCGTCGGGCAAGGGGCAGTCGGTCGTGAAGACCGAAGCCGACGTGAAGCCCGCGTGGGACTACGCGATGGCGGGCGGGCGCGTGAACCACGGCCGCGTGATCGTCGAGGGCTTCATCGATTTCGAATACGAGATCACGCAACTGACCGTGCGCGCGATCGACCCGGCGACGCTCGGCACGCGCACCTACTTCTGCGAACCGGTCGGCCACGTGCAGGTCGCGGGCGACTACGTCGAGTCGTGGCAGCCGCAGCCGATGAGCGCGGTGGCGCTCGAGAAGTCGCGCGAGATCGCGCACAAGGTCACCGAGGCGCTCGGCGGGCGCGGGCTGTTCGGCGTCGAGCTGTTCGTGCGCGGCGACGACGTGTGGTTCTCCGAGGTGAGCCCGCGGCCGCACGATACGGGCCTCGTCACGCTCGCGTCGCAGCGCCAGTCGGAATTCGAGCTGCACGCGCGCGCGATTCTCGGGCTGCCGGTCGATCCGGCGCTCGGTACGCCGGCCGCGTCGGCCGTGATCTACGGCGGGCTCGACGAGCGCGGGATCGCGTTCGAAGGCGTGCGCGACGCGCTTGCGGTGCCGGGTGCCGACCTGCGCCTGTTCGGCAAGCCGGAAAGTTTTGCGAAGCGGCGCATGGGCGTCGCGCTGGCGACCGGCGCGACCGTCGACGAAGCCCGCGAACGCGCGAAGCGCGCCGCCGCGGCCGTCCGGCCCGTGTCGGCCGGCTGACGGAACGAGGAGAGGGCGATGGCGTCGATCTGGCTGCGTATCGGAAAGCTGGGCGCCGCGCTGGCGCTTGCCGCGGGTCTCGCGGGTTGCGGCCTCGCGGCCGCGCCGTGCCGGGTGGCATCGGCCGGGCTCAAGATCGTGCCACTCGTCGGCCATGTCGCGGCCGCGCCGACCGACGCGTGCGCCGACGTCATCGATCCCTGACGACGATAACCGGTGCGATGACCCACAATAACCGCGCCCCGCGAGGGCGCGTTTCCACCCGTCTCGCGAGAGGACCTGCATGATTCGCCAAACCGTCGCCGCACTCGCGCTCGCCGGCACCGCCGTTTCCGTCGCGCATGCCGCGCAGCTGACCGTCGAAGAGATCGACGCCGATTCGCGCCAGCAGACCTTCTACGAGTGCGCGAACCAGAAGCAGCCCGTGCGCGTGTCGTACTGGCTCGCGGGCAACGGCCAGAGCTTCGCGCTCGTGCCGGTCAACGGGCGGCAACTGCTGTTCGTCGATACCGTGTCGGCTTCGGGCGCGCGCTATCAGGCCGGCCGCTATACGTGGTGGACGAAAGGCAAGGAAGCGACGCTGCGCGACGAGATCGCCGACCAGAAGTCGCCGCCGCTGCTTGGCGACTGCGTGCAGGTCGAGAAGAAAAAGAAGAAGGGCTGAGCGCCGGGCGCGATCGTGGATCGTGTCCGCCAGGCGCCAGCGCCAGCCGGCTGCCGGACCTGAAGGTTCGGCGCTCAGGCCCGCCGCGGACGCCTGGGCAACGCCATTCTTGATCGGGCCCCTGATATCGCTCGACGACCGATCGGGATAGCCCGACCGGGCCGTTCGCCGGCCGTGCGGCGCTGTCCGGGCTCGCCGCGCGAACTGCCGCTGCGGCCGTTCGCGGCGTTGTCACGGACAGATGGCCGCGCAGTGCTACAATACGGCCCTTTCCGCCGGCATTCGCGCCGAACGGAGTCCGCACGGCCTGGTGTCCAGCGTTCGCATTGAACCGGTCCCAAGCGCCAGAGCGGCGCCGCGCGGCGCGCCGCGGCTCCGTCTATTTCCGAATTGTGATGAGCGCAGGCCCGGCTGGCCTGACGCACGATGTCCCCGCCGCGCCTTTTGAGCGAAACGCCACCATGTCCGATTCTGTCGCCAAGCCCGTCGACGCAACCTTCGACCAATTCGGCCTTGCCGCCGATATCCTGAAAGCCATTGTGGAGCAGGGCTATACGACGCCGACGCCGATCCAGGCGCAGGCCATTCCGGTCGTGCTCGCCGGCCGCGACGTCATGGGCGCCGCGCAAACAGGCACCGGCAAGACCGCGAGCTTCTCGCTGCCGATCATCCAGCGCCTGCTGCCGCAGGCCAACACGAGCGCATCGCCCGCGCGCCACCCGGTGCGCGCGCTGATTCTGACGCCGACCCGCGAACTGGCCGACCAGGTCGCCGCGAACGTGCATGCGTACGGGAAGCACACGCCGCTGCGCAGCGCGGTCGTGTTCGGCGGCGTCGACATGAACCCGCAGATGGCCGAGTTGCGCCGCGGCGTCGAGATCCTGATCGCGACGCCGGGCCGCCTGCTCGACCATGTGCAGCAGAAGACCGCGAACCTCGGGCAGGTGCAGATGCTCGTGCTCGACGAGGCCGACCGGATGCTCGACATGGGCTTCCTGCCGGACCTGCAGCGGATCCTGAACCTGCTGCCGAAGGAGCGCCAGACGCTGTTGTTCTCGGCCACCTTCTCGCCGGAAATCAAGAAGCTCGCGTCGACCTACCTGCGCAACCCGCAGACGATCGAGGTCGCGCGCAGCAACTCGACGAACGCGAACGTCACGCAGATCGTCTACGACGTCGCCGAAGGCGACAAGCAGGCGGCCGTCGTGCAGTTGCTGCGCAGTCGCGGGCTCAAGCAGGTGCTCGTGTTCTGCAACAGCAAGATCGGCGCGAGCCGGCTCGCGCGCAACCTCGAGCGCGACGGTGTCGTCGCGTCGGCGATCCACGGCGACAAGACGCAGATCGAGCGGATGCAGGCGCTCGACGCGTTCAAGCGCGGCGAAATCGAGGCGCTGGTCGCGACCGACGTGGCCGCACGCGGCCTCGACATCGCCGAACTGCCGGCCGTGATCAACTTCGACCTGCCGTTCAGCGCGGAAGACTACGTGCACCGGATCGGCCGGACCGGCCGCGCGGGCGCGACCGGCGACGCGCTGTCGCTGTGCAGCCCGAACGAGCGCAAGCAGCTCGCCGATATCGAGAAGCTGATCAAGCGTCCGCTCGAAGTGCAGACGCTCGCGCTCGACAAGCCGGCGCGCCATCGTCAGGATGACCGTGGCGGCGAGCGTAGCGGCGACCGCAGCAGCGAGCGCGGTGGCGAACGCGGTGGCCGGCGCGAACGCGACGAGCATCGCGGTGCATCGGCGCGCCGCTCGGCCGGTTCCGAGCGTAGTGGTCATCACCGTCGCCACGAAGCGCCGGTCGACGATTTCTTCCTGAAGCCGTATGAGCCGTCGGCGGCGGCGAAGCAGTCCGACGACGCACAGCCGGCGCAGCAGCCCGAGAAGAAAGGGCCGAAGCGCCAGGTCGCCGCGCTGCTCGGCGGGTTCGGGATGCCGCGCAAGCCGTCGGCGTAAGCTCGACGGACGTGGCGGTGCGGCGCGCGAGCGCTGCCGGAAAAGCGGGTGCATGCGATGAGCATGCGCCCGTTTTTTTATTGGAGCCGTGGTTGGACGGGGGGCGGGACGTGGGTTGGCGGCGAGCGATGCAACCGGCACTCGACCGGCGCGAAACGGCTTGCCGGGCGCTTCAGCCGGCCAGCGGCCCGAAGCGCCGCGCCCATGCGGCCGTTGCGGCCGCATAGAACGCATCCAGCGTCGTGCCAGCGAGCGCGCCATCGGGCGCGAGGCCCAGATGCGCGGCCGCGGCCTGCAGCGTCGGCAGCGGATCGTCGCGCTCGAGCGCGGTCGCGCCCGTCTGCTTGCTGAGCTTCTCGCCGTTCGCATCGACGACGACGGGCACGTGCAGATACCGCGGCGTCGGTACGCCGAGGCAGTGTTGCAGATGGATCTGGCGCGCGGTCGAATCGAGCAGGTCGGCGCCGCGCACGACGTGCGTGATGCGCGCATCGGCATCGTCGACGACGACCGCGAGCTGATAGGCCCATTGCCCGTCCGCGCGCTTCAACACGAAATCGCCGACTTCGGTCGCAAGGTTTTGCGATTGCGCGTGCTGCCAGCGGTCGTCGAACGTGACGATCGCCGTGTCGCCGTCCGGTACGCGCAGCCGCCATGCGCGTGCAGGCTTGCCGTGCAGACCGGTGCGGCAGGTGCCCGGATACGCGAGCGTCGTGTGGCGCTCGTGCGCGGCGCGCAGCGAGTCGGCGATTTCCTTGCGCGTGCAGCCGCACGGATAGACGAGCCCCGCTGCGACGAGCTGCTCGAGCGCGGACGTATACGCGGCATCGCGCGTGCTTTGCCATACGGGCGGCTCGTCGGGCGTCATGCCGAAATGCGCGAGCGTCGCGAGGATGTCGTCGGCCGCGCCGGGTACCGTGCGCGGGCCGTCGAGATCCTCGATGCGCACGAGCCATGCGCCGCCGTGCGCGCGTGCGTCGAGCCAGCTCGCGAGCGCGCCGACCAGCGAGCCGAAGTGCAGCGGCCCGGTGGGCGACGGCGCGAAGCGGCCGCGATAGCCGTTCATTTGAGCGCGGGGCGCGCGCTTACGCGGCGCTGGCTGCCTGCGCGCAGGCCGGGCACGACTTGCCGGGCACGTAGCTCGGCGACTGTTGCGCTTCCGGCGCGACGACCGCGCGGCACGCGAAGCACGTGACGTTCTCGGTGGGCTGGAGTTGCGGGTTCAGCGCGGTGCGGTAGTCGAACACGAAGCAGTCGCCGTGATAATGGGCGCCGCCGACTTCCTCGAAATACTTCAGGATCCCGCCTTCGAGCTGGTACACGTTCTCGATGCCGATTTCCTTCATGTGGATCGCGGCCTTCTCGCAGCGGATGCCGCCCGTGCAGAACGACACGACCGTCTTGCCGTCGAGATCGGCGCGGTTCGCATCGATCACTTCCGGGAATTCGCTGAACTTGTCGATCCGGTAGTCGAGCGCATCGTCGAACGTGCCGACATCGACCTCGAACGCATTGCGCGTGTCGAGCATCACGACCGGGCGGCCCGTGTCGTCATGGCCGCGGTCGAGCCATGCCTTCAGCGTGCGCGCGTCGACCGACGGCGCGCGGCCGAGCTCGGGCTTGATCGCCGGCTTCTTCATCGTGATGATCTCGCGCTTCAGGCGCACGAGCATGCGGCGGAACGGCTGCGAGTCGGACAGGCTTTCCTTGAACTGCAGCGTCGCGAACTTGCCCTCGAACAGCGGATCGTGGCGAAGATAGTCGACGAACACGTCGGCCGCTTCGCGCGTGCCGGCGATGAACAGGTTGATGCCTTCCGGCGCGAGCAGGATCGTGCCGCGCAGGTCGAGTTCGTTGCAGCGGGCGGTGACGAGCGGGCGCCATTGCTCGTTCGCGTCGAGCGACACGAAGTGGTAGGCGGCGAGGTTGACGATGGTCATGATGGTCCGACGGGGAAACGGCCGCACGGCGGCTCGCAAAAAAGGGTGCGAAGCCGTGGCGATGATTCGAAAAACCGTATTATCCCGCAAACCGCGCGCGCTTCGGCATCTGGCCGTTGGGCAGGCAGCGCGACGCGGCGTCGCGCGCATCGGCCGTACGGCCAGTGCGGGGATTTTTTGGGCAGCCTGCGCGGCGACGCGGCTACAATAACGCCCATGTCAGATCCCCGCTTCGTTCATCTTCGCGTTCACTCCGAATTCTCGATTGCCGACGGCATCGTGCGTCTCGACGACATCGTCAAGGCGGCGGCCGCGGACGGTCAGGGCGCGCTCGCGCTTACCGATCTCGGCAACGCATTCGGCCTCGTCCGTTTCTACCAGGAAGCCCGCGGCAAGGGCATCAAGCCGATCGCCGGCTGCGACGTCTGGATCGCCAATCCGGACGATCGCGACAAGCCGTCGCGGCTGCTGCTGCTCGTGAAGGACAAGGTCGGCTACCTGAATCTCTGCGAGCTGCTGTCGAAGGCATGGCTCACGAACCAGTATCGCGGCCGCGCGGAACTCGACGCGAGCTGGCTCGACGGCGAACTCGCGCAGGGGCTGCTCGCGCTGTCGGGCGCGCAGCAGGGCGATATCGGGCTCGCGCTCGCGGCCGGCAACGAAGAAGCAGCGCGCCGTCACGCCGAGCGCTGGGCGAAGGTGTTTCCGGGCGGCTTCTACATCGAGCTGCAGCGGTACGGCCAGCCGGGCGCCGAGGCGTATATCCAGCAGGCCGCGACGCTCGCCGCGTCGCTGAAGCTGCCGGTCGTCGCGACGCACCCGACGCAGTTCATGACCGACGACGATTTCACCGCGCACGAGGCGCGCGTGTGCATCTCGGAAGGCGACATCCTCGCGAACCCGCGGCGCCAGAAGCGCTTCACGACCGACCAGTATTTCCGCACGCAGGACGACATGGTCGCGCTGTTTGCCGACCTGCCGTCGGCGGTCGCGAACACGGTCGAGATCGCGAAACGCTGCAACCTGAAGCTCGAGCTCGGCAAGCCGAAGCTGCCGCTGTTCCCGACGCCGGACGGCATGTCGCTCGACGACTACCTGGTCCAGCTGTCGAAGGAAGGGCTCGAGACCCGGCTCGTGCAGCTCTATCCGGCCGAAGCCGAACGCGACGCGCAGCGCGACACGTACTACAAGCGCCTCGAATTCGAGTGCGGGACCATCACGAAGATGGGCTTCCCCGGCTACTTCCTGATCGTCGCGGACTTCATCAACTGGGCGAAGAACAACGGCGTGCCGGTCGGCCCGGGCCGAGGCTCGGGCGCCGGTTCGCTGGTCGCGTACGCGCTCGGCATTACCGACCTCGACCCGCTGCGCTACAACCTGCTGTTCGAGCGCTTCCTGAACCCGGAGCGCGTGTCGATGCCCGACTTCGACATCGACTTCTGCCAGCACGGCCGCGACCGCGTGATCCAGTACGTGAAGGAGAAGTACGGCGCGGACGCCGTGTCGCAGATCGCCACCTTCGGCACGATGGCTGCGAAGGCGGCCGTGCGCGATATCGGCCGCGTGCTCGACCTCGGCTACATGTTCACCGACGGCGTTGCGAAGCTGATCCCGTTCAAGCCGGGCAAGCACGTGACGATCGCCGACGCAATGAAGGAAGAGCCGCAGCTGCAGGAGCGCTACGACCACGAGGACGAAGTCCACCAGCTGCTCGATCTCGCGCAGCGCGTCGAGGGCCTCACGCGTAACGTCGGGATGCACGCGGGCGGCGTGCTGATCGCGCCCGGCAAGCTGACCGATTTCTGCCCGCTGTACACGCAGGGCGACGACGGCGGCGTCGTCAGCCAGTACGACAAGGACGACGTCGAAGCCGTCGGCCTCGTGAAGTTCGACTTTCTGGGCCTCACGACGCTGACGATCCTCGACTGGGCCGAGCGCTACATTCGCCGCCTCGATCCGTCGAAGGCCGACTGGTCGCTCGCGCAGGTGCCGCTCGACGATCCGGCTTCGTTCCAGATCCTGAAGAAGGCCAACACGGTCGCGGTGTTCCAGCTGGAAAGCCGCGGGATGCAGGGCATGTTGAAGGATGCGCAGCCCGACCGCTTCGAGGACATCATCGCGCTGGTGTCGTTGTACCGTCCGGGCCCGATGGACCTGATCCCGAGCTTCTGCGCACGGAAGCACGGCCGCGAGAAGGTCGACTATCCGGATCCGCGCGTCGAACCTGTCCTGAAAGAGACCTACGGCATCATGGTCTATCAGGAGCAGGTGATGCAGATGGCGCAGATCATCGGCGGCTACTCGCTCGGCGGCGCCGACTTGCTGCGTCGCGCGATGGGCAAGAAGAAGCCCGAGGAGATGGCCCAGCACCGCGAGATCTTCGCCGAGGGCGCCGCGAAGAACGGCCTCACGCGCGAGAAGTCCGACGAGATCTTCGACCTGATGGAGAAGTTCGCGGGCTACGGCTTCAACAAGTCGCACGCGGCCGCGTACGCGCTGCTCGCGTATTACACCGCATGGCTGAAGGCGCACCATCCGGCCGAATTCATGGCGGCCAACATGACGCTCGCGATGGACGACACCGACAAGGTGAAGATCCTGTTCGACGACTGCGTCGTGAACAACCTCACCGTGTTGCCGCCCGACATCAACCAGTCGCATTACCGGTTCGAGCCCGTTGCCGAAGCCGACGGCAAGCGTTCGCGCACGATCCGCTACGGCCTCGGCGCAGTGAAGGGCAGCGGCCAGAACGCGATCGAGGAAATCCTGCGCGCCCGCGAGGAAAAGGCGTTCACCGACCTGTTCGACTTCTGCGAACGGATCGACCGGCGCGTCGTCAACCGCCGCACGGTCGAGGCGCTGATCCGAGCCGGCGCGTTCGATTCGCTGAACGCGAACCGCGCGCAGATGCTCGCGTCGGTGCCGCTCGCGATGGAAGCGGCCGACCAGGCCGAGGCGAACGCGATGCAGGCCGGGCTGTTCGACATGGGCGCCGAGTCGCCGCACGCGCATGCGCTCGTCGATGAACCGGCGTGGGACGACAAGCGTCGCCTGCAGGAAGAAAAGGGCGCGCTCGGCTTCTACCTGTCCGGCCACCTGTTCGACGCGTATCGCGACGAGGTGCGCCGCTTCGTGCGGCAAAAGGTCGGCGACCTGAAGGAAGGGCGCGACAAGCTCGTCGCGGGCATCATCGCATCGCTGCGCACGCAGATGACCCAGCGCGGCAAGATGCTGATCGCGCTGCTCGACGACGGTTCGGGCCAGTGCGAGATCACGATCTTCAACGAGCAGTTCGAGGCGAACAAGGCGCTGTTCAAGGAAGACGAACTGCTGATCGTGCAGGGGCAGGCGCGCAACGACGCATTCACGGGCGGCATCCGTTTCACGACCGATACCGTGATGGATCTCGAACGTGCGCGCAGCCGCTATGCGCAGGCCGTGCGGCTGACGATGAACGGCAACGCCGACGCAGTTGCGCTGCGCCGCGTGCTCGAGCCGCACGTGTCGAAGGACGATCCCGCTGCCGCGCATGCGGTCGAAGCGCCCGCGCCGCGCGGCGGCGGGCGTGACGGCGGCCGTCGCCCGCAGGCGCCGTTGCCGAACGGCCTCGCGGTCCAGATCCACTACAGCAACGCGCGGGCGCAAGGCGAAATGCGTCTCGGCGACGCGTGGCGCGTGAAGCCGAGCGACATGCTGCTCGCGGAACTGCGCGCGGCGTTCGACGGCAGTGTCGTCGAAATCACGTACTGACCGCATCCCGACCACCGGACGGCTGTCGCGATACGCGGCCCGTCGCATCGCCATCGTGCGGTGCGGCGGGCCGTTTTTACATCTTCGGGTACCCGGGTCTTGGGCCGGCCATCCGGACGCTATACAATCCGGCGCAGCCGCGCTCGCACGCGCGCACACAAACGGGGGCGGATCCACGCGGCGAGCGGCAACGCGCGACAAGGCCGTCCCGGAACAGGATGCCGGGGCATCAGCCCGTCGCGACGATAAAAACTGACAGTCACCACATGACCATGGCCAACTGGAACCCGACGGGCCGGATCCTCGTGATCCGGATTGATTTTCTGGGCGACATGCTGTGCACGACCGCGTTCCTCGGTGCGCTGAAGGAGCGCTGGCCGGGCGCGGAACTGCATGTGGTCGCGAACCGCTACAACGCGGCCGCGCTGGCCGGCAACCCGGACGTGCACACGGTTCACACGTACGTGTACAGCCGCCAATGCGAACGCAACGACCGTCCCGGGCGGATGCGCGCGCTCTTCGACCGGCTGCGGCTCGTGCGCCGCCTGCGTCGCCTGCGGTTCGACCTCGTGGTCGTGCCGAACGGCGGCATGCATCGCAGCAGCATACAGTTCGCGCGCCAGCTCGGCGCGAAGGACTGCCGCTGGCACGATGCCGAGACCGAATTCGACGATCGCAAGCCCGAACACATCGCGCAGCGGCCGATGTGCCACGAGGCGCTGTCGGGGTTCCGGCTCGTGCCCGAGCTCGGTCGTGCCGATGTCGACCGCCTCGGGCTGTCGGTTCATCCCGATCGCACGTTGCAGGACGCGTGGTATCGCCTGCTCGGGGAGCGTACGAAGCCGCGCGTCGGTTTGTTCGTGTCGAACAAGGCGGCCGAGCGCCGCTGGCCCGCGGATCGCTGGCGCGACCTCGGCGAGCGGCTCGCGCCGTTCGCCGACGTGATCGTGTTCCGCGATCCGGCCATCCGCAATACCGCCGAGGACGATGCGTGGCGCGATGTGAGCGCGCGCCATGTCGTGCCGTCGTCGGTCGCCGATCTGGTGGCCGCCGCGAGCCTGCTCGATACGATCGTGTCGGCCGACAGTGCACCCGTGCATCTCGCGTCGGCGCTCGGCGTGCCGGTGGCCGCGCTGTTCGAGGACCGTCCCGAGAAATACCTGCGCTGGCATCCGCTCGGCGTGCCGCATGTGATCCTGCGCGCCGGCGCGACCGTCGACGCGATCGGTGTCGACGCGGTCGAGCGCGCCGTGCGTCATCTGCTGCCGCAGGCCGGCCATTGCGACGAGCCGGTGGCGGATGCGGCACGCGCACGGCCGACCGCCGCCGCGACATCCGCGGTCCTGACCATCACTTCGTAGCGCCGGAAGCGCCCACACGGTGCAAGCGCCGGCGCCTGCCGCACCGCGCCCGCAGGCGGGGTCGCATCAGGGGGCACATCAGCGCGTCCTGCACGGCCGGTTCGCGATGCCGCGCCGGCTGCTGCAAAATCCTGTACATTGCCAGCCTTGTTCAGCCAGCTAGACAGACCGATCGCCGTGGCCCTGTTTTCCTCCGCCCGCCCGCCCAGAACCATCCTCGTTGCCGCGCCGCGCCGTATCGGCGACGTGCTGCTGACGACGCCGCTCGTGCGTTCACTGAAGGCTCGCTGGCCCGATGCGCAGATCGACATGCTGGTGTTTCGCGGCACCGAGGGCGTGCTCGAGCACAATCCGGACGTGCGGCGCGTGATCGTCGTCGCGCAGCGCGCGGGATTCCGCGAGCGGCTGCGCGACGCGCTGTCGATGTGGCGCCGCTACGATCTCGCGTGCGCGGCGCTGAGTTCCGACCGGCCGCGCTTCTATAGCTGGTTCGCGGGTCGCAAACGGGTCGGCCTCGTCGATCCCGACCGCGTCACGTGGCTCACGCGGATGATGCTGAACGGCATCGCGATCAATCACCATGAATCCGCGCATACGGTCGTCAGCACGCTTGCGCTCGCACCCGTGATCGGCATCGAGCCGGTGTCCGAGGTCGTCGCGCCCGGCATCGGTGACGATCCCGCGCGGCGCGCGCGCTTCGACGCATGGCTCGCGGAGTCGCCGGCGATCCGCGACGGCAAGCCGCTGGTCGTCCTGCATCCGTATCCGATGTTCCGTTACAAGCAATGGCGGCTCGAAGGCTGGGTCGAGATGATCGGCTGGCTGCGCGAGCGCGGCTTTGCGGTCGCGTTGTCGGGCGGTCCAGCCGATCGCGAGCGCGAGTATGCGGAGCAGGTCGCGGCCGAAGCGGGCGGCGACGTGCTGAATCTGGTCGGCCGCCTCACGTTCGGCGAGAGCGCGGAGCTCGTGCGGCGCGCGCGGCTCTTCATCGGGCCCGACACCGGCGCGACGCACGTGGCGGCTGCGACGGGCACCGACACGATCGCGCTGTTCGGCCCGTCCGACCCCGTGCGCTGGGGGCCGTGGCCGCAGCACTGGCCCGCGACCGAGAATCCGTGGCCGCTGCGCGGCTCGGGGCGGCACGGGAACGTGTGGCTGCTGCAGGGGGAGGGCGATTGCGTGCCGTGCCGGCACGAGGGCTGCGAGCGCAAGGTCGACAGCCGCAGCGATTGCCTCGCCAATCTCGGCGCGCAGCGCGTGAAAGCCGCGGCGGCCGAGATGCTCGGGCTGAATCCGCCGGGCCCGGCCGAGGCCGCCGTCGATACGTCGCGACTGCATCGCGCCGGATCCGACTGACGACTGACGCGCGGAAGACGCGCGTTTTTGCTTCGTTGCAGGCGGCTTGTTTCGCGGCGAGCCGTGCAGCCCGCTCGCTTTGACGGCAGGCCTCCGCTGCCGCCGAAGCCGGCTGGCGGCAGCGCGGATGCCGTTGCGCGTTACGCGCTGCGCCGGATCGCCGACGTCTCGCGCGGCAGCGCCTCGCCGCTCGCGCCGCAACCGAGCAGGATGCCGGCCAGCAGCACGATCAGGTGCCCTTCGGCGAAATCGAGCAGCAGCGAATTCGCGAGGCTGCCGATCGTGAAGATCGCGAGCCATGCGAGCAGCAAGTGCCGCGAGCGCGGATCGAGCGTGCGGCTGCCGCGCGCGATCTGCACGATCAGGTTGATGAACAGCAGCACGCCGAGCGAACCGAGCTGCACGGCCATCAGCAGGTATTCGTTGTGCGGGTTCGACGTGAGCTGGCCTTCGGCGGCCGTCTTGCCGGCCGTGAGCTTCTCGAATTCGGATTCGAGGCCGCCTGCACCGTAACCGATCACCGGGCGGTGACGAAACAGCTCGAGCCCCTTCTTGTACCACTCGAGGCGCAACCCGGTCGACGTGGCTGCATCGCTCTGCCGGTATTGCTGCACTTCCGTCACGACCTTCACGAGCCGGCCGTTGTGAACCGTGCACGCGGCGACGACGAGCGCGACGCCGAACAGGACGAGCACGCCGGCGGCGAGCCCCGCGCGCAGCGCCGATTGCCGGCGCAGCAACAGCACGAAACGCACGGCGACGACGAGGATCAGCAGCAGCGCGATGACCTGCCCCGTGCGTCCCTGCAGCATCACGAACACGTTGACGAGCGACCACGCGGCGACGCCCGCATATGCGGTGCGGGACAGCGCCGTGCGGGCGGCAAGCGCAAGATCGGCCGCCTGATAGAACAGCAGCGCGCCGAACATGCCGGCGGCGATGTGGTTCTTGAACACCCAGGCGCGCGACAGCGGCAGATCGGTCGCGTGCGCGGGCCCGATCGCGGTCAGCCCGAGATAGTTGGTCGTCGACAGCAGCAGGATCACGCACAACGTGCCGAACCAGCAGCGCCGCACGATCGGCGCCCAGTTCGAATGACGGAACGCGAGCACGGCGAAGGGCAGCAGCAGCAGCTTGTCGTACTTGGCGACCCAGTTCCACGCCTTGTTGTGCGGTGCGACCGTATACGCGACGCTGGCAGTCAGCGCAGCGAGGATCAGCAGCGCCGCGAGCGAAGCCGGGTCGGTCACGAACGAGCGCAGGTCGCGCCAGAATTCGGGGGAGATCACGAGCGCGGCGGCGAACAGCCCGCAGAAGACGTTGGTCAGCGCGGTCGAGACGGGCACCATGCAGAGCGCGGCGACGGCGAATGCACGGGCGGCGGTCAGGCGCCGCGTGGCGGGAGCGGAAAACGAAAGCATCGGAACCTGTCGAATGGACGAATGCGGCTTGCGGACATCGTGCTCGCGCCGCGCGTCCCGGCGGGAGCTCCGGGACGAACGGCGCAGTATACGCGAAGCAGGCAGCGTTTCTGTGCCGTTTTAGGGGCCCGATCAGCTGAACGCGCGCTTGATCCGCGAGCGCAGCAGCGCGCGCTTCAGGCGCCCAGCAACTGCCGGCGTGTCGAGCGCGATGCGCGTGCCGGCCGGCTCGCCGCGATGCAGGTAGTAGCGGTCGAACGTCGCCTGGGTCATGCCCCATTTGTTCAGGAACTGGCGGCGGCCGTCGTTCTTGACGATCTTGCCCGTGCTCTTCTGCTGGAAGTGGTAGACGAGGCTGTCGCCGACACCGAGGAAGATCCGGCAGCCGGCGTCCCAGAATTTCATCGAGAAGTCGTTGTCGCTGCTCATGCCGGGCGACAACTCGCTGCTGTAGCCGCCGATGCGGTTCCACCAGTCGCGGTGCACGAGCGTCGGCGGCCAGGTCGAACCGAGCCAGTCCGCGCGCGCGAGCCGCGGGGTCGCTTCGACGAGGCCCGCCGCGTCGAAATGCTCGGCATCGCGGCCGAAATTGCTGACGACGACGCACGGGTTGCGCGTGTCGACCGGCTCGATCATCGTGCCCGACAGCATGAAGAGGTCGGTCGGCATCTGTTCGATGCGGCGCACGAGCGCCGCGTCCCAGCCGGGGCAGCAGAACATGTCGTCGTTCATGTAGACGACGTAGTCGCGCGTCGCGCGCGCGGCGGCCAGGTTCACCGCATGGCAGATGCCGATGTTGGTCGGCGACGCGGTGTGCTCGATCCCTTCGCTGCGCACCCAGTCGAGCGTGCCGTCCGAGCCGTCGTTCACGTGCACGATGATCTGGTGATCGTACGCGGAGTGGCGGCGCAGGCTGTCGACGACGAGCTTGAGGTACGGCAGGTTGTTCCAGGTCGGGATGATGATGGAGAACATGGCGGTCGGATTCGGTGGTCGTCGTGGCGGGCGGCGCGCGGTGCAGCCGTCTGGGCGGGCACGCGCGGCGCGGGCAGCCCGGCATTGTAACGCCGGGCCGGCCGCTTGCCGGCGGCGCGCAGGGGCGGGCGCTCAGCGCGCCGGTTCGTGGCCGAGCTTCAGGAAGCGGTAATAAACGGTTTCCGCGTTGAACACGGCGATCATGAAGCCCGCGCGGCCGTCGAGGAACCCGCGCCGCAGCACGTAGGTGCGCACGAACGCCCAGGCGCCGCGCGCGAGCGCCTTGCCGAAGCCGCCGCGCTGGCCGGCCGCGCGGCGCTGGCGCGCGCCGGCCGTCGAATACGCGTCGAGCTTGCGCACGACGGTTTCGAAATCCTCGTACGAGTAGTGCATCAGCTTGCCGGGCAGGCGCTGCGCGGCGGTATCGAACACGAGGCGCTCGTGCACGAGATCGTCCGAGAAACGCGCGGCGCCGCGCCGGAACAGGCGCGGCACCCAGTCCGGATACCAGCCGCTGTGATGGATCCACTGGCCGCAGAAGCTCGACAGCCGGTCCAGCGCATAGACCTGCGCGGCCGGCGCGCGGATCGCGTCGCGGATCGACTGCGCGAGCTCCGGGCTGACGATTTCGTCGGTATCGAGCGACAGGATCCAGTCGGTGCCGAGCGCGTCGAGCGCGCGGTTCTTCTGCGGGCCGAAGCCCGGCCAGTCGCGCTCGACGATCACGCGCGCGCCGTGCGCCTGCGCGATCGCGACGGTATCGTCGGTGCTGCCGCCGTCGATGACGACGACATCGTCGGCGAACGACAGCGCATCGAGGCACTGGGCGAGCCGCGCGGACGCGTTGAGGGCGATGAGGGCGACGCCGAGGGAGGGTTCAGCCATGAAATCGTCGGAAAGGCGGAGAAAACGGTGAGCGGCAGTATACCCGCGGCCCGGCCGCCGGCCGCATCGGCCATGACCGTGCCGGCGAGGGCGGTGCGGCTATAATGTTGAGCCCTTTTCGGCACCCGCCCGACAGGGGCGAAATCCCGGGCGGCCACGCGCCGGGCGCCGCATCGCGGCTCAAGAAGGATTGCCTTGGAAACCCAGAACACTCTCCGCAAACCGATGGACGGCACCGGCACCTCGCCGGTCACGGTCCTGAAGCGCCTGTGGCCGTACATCCGGCCGCTCATCGGCATCGTGGTGCTCGCCGTGATGACGATGGGCGTCGTCGCGGCCACCGAAGCCGGCATTCCGGCGCTGCTCAAGCCGCTGCTCGACCACGGTTTCGGCGTGCACGGCAGCGACCGCGCGAAATGGTACGTGCCGATCGCGGTGATCGGCCTCGCGCTCGTGCGTGGCGTATCGCAGTACGCATCGAATTACCTGCTCAACTACGTTTCGAACCGCATCCTGCTGCAACTGCGGCTCGAGATGTTCCAGCGGATGATCCATACCGGCGCGTCGTTCTTCCAGCGCGAAACCGCGAGCACGGTGATCAACGCGATCGTGTTCGAGGTCAACCAGATCCTGTCGGTGCTGACGGGCGTGATGGTCACGCTCGTGCGCGATTCGCTGACGGTGATCTTCCTGCTCGGCTACCTGTTCTACCTGAACTGGCGGCTCACGCTGATCGTCGCGGTGATCCTGCCCGGCATCGGCTGGCTCGTCAGCAAGATCAACCGCCGCCTGCGCCGCCTGAACCGCGAGCACCAGACGCTGACCAACGAACTGTCGTACATCGTCGAGGAGACGGTCGGCGGCTACAAGGTCGTCAAGGTGCACAACGGCGAAGCGTACGAGATGGACCGCTTCGCGTCGATGAGCAAGCGCCTGCGCGGCTACGCGATGCGCATGACGATCTCGGGCGGTCTCGCGCAGCCGCTCACGCAGTTCCTCGCGTCGATCGCGCTCGCGGTCGTGATCACGATCGCGGTCGTGCAGTCGACCAACGACCAGACGACGGTCGGCGGCTTCGTCGCGTTCGTCACGTCGATGCTGCTGGTGATTTCTCCGCTCAAGCACCTGATCGACGTCAACCAGCCGCTGCAGCGCGGGATGACGGCGGCCGAGCTGATCTTCGGGCTGATCGACGAGCCGGCCGAGCCGCAGGGCGGCGGGCGGCTGCTGCCGCACGCGCGCGGCGAGATCGAGTTCCGCGGCGTGTCGTTCGACTACGGCGCGGCCGAGCGGCCGACGCTCGACCGCATTTCGTTCAAGGTCGCGCCGGGCGAAATGATCGCGCTCGCCGGCCCGTCCGGCAGCGGCAAGACCACGCTCGTGAACCTGCTGCCGCGCTTCTTCGACCCGACGGACGGTGCGATCCTGGTCGACGGCGTGCCGGTTGCCGACTACGACCTCCACGCGCTGCGCAGCCAGATGGCCATGGTCAGCCAGGACGTCGTGCTGTTCAACGACACGATCGCCGCGAACGTCGCATACGGGCAGACGCCCGACCGCGCGCGCGTGCAGGCCGCGCTCGAGGCCGCGAACCTCGCCGACGCGGTCGCCGCGATGCCCGACGGGCTCGACACGCTCGTCGGCGGCAACGGGATGCGGCTGTCCGGCGGCCAGCGCCAGCGGCTCGCGATCGCGCGCGCGATCTACAAGGACGCGCCGATCCTGATCCTCGACGAAGCGACGTCGGCGCTCGATTCGGAATCGGAGCGCCACGTGCAGGCCGCGCTCGAACGGCTGATGGAAGGCCGCACGACGCTCGTGATCGCGCACCGGCTGTCGACGATCGAGCGTGCGGACCGCATCCTCGTGCTCGAGGCCGGCAAGATCGTCGAAGAGGGCAGCCACGACGAACTGCTGCGCCACGGCGGCCTCTACGCGCACCTGCACCGGATCCAGTACCAGCAGCAGGCGGCGTGACGCGCGTTCCGTTCGCGTCAAACCGGTGTGCTAGTCTTGATTGGGCAGGCCCGGTCGTTTGCTACGACGTGACAACACGGAGGGAAGGCACGATGAAGAAGATGCACTGCATGATGCTGGCCGCGCTGATCGCGGCGGGTTTCGCCGCGCCGGCCGCGATGGCGCAGGATCACGACAACCACGACAACCGCGGCATGCATCGCGGCCATGGCCCGAAACATCTGCCGCCCGGCCAGGCGATGCACCGCGAGGACGACGTGCCGCCGCGCTGGGCCGACCAGCCGCGCCGCGACTGGCACAAGGGCGACCGGCTGCCCAGCGAATTCCGCGACCGCCAGTACGTGATCGACGACTGGCGCGGCTACCACCTGAGCCCGCCGCCGCGCGGCTATCACTGGGTCGGCGTGGGCGGCGATCACCTGCTCGTGCAGATCGGCTCGGGCATCGTGCTGCAGATCGGCGAGTAACGTTTCCCGCCGTTTATCCGGTTGCCGGGCCCGCGCCCGGCAGCCGCGTCACTTTGCCGCCGCGCGGCGGAACCAGCGCCGCTCGATTCTCGACATCCCCCAGCACACGCCGAGCGCACATACGGTGCCGAGCGTCACCTCGCCGAGCCGCATCAGCGGAATGTCCCACAGCGGGCCGTTGCCCGGAAACAGCAGCACGATCGTCGCGGTCACGCCGCCGAGCCGTGCCGCGCTGCCGACGTTCAGGCACCAGCAGCAGACGACCGTGAGCGCGACCGCGAGCGCATAGGCGACGAGGCGATCGCCGCCGAGCGCGGCGCCCGCGAAGCCGAGCACGCCGCCGATCATCGCGCCGACGAACTGGTCGCGCGACAGCGACATCGTGTCGGAGTAGTTGTGCTGCGTGACGGCGATCGCGGTGACCGCCGCCCACACGGCCTGCTCGGTGTGCAGCGCACGTCCGATCGTGTACGCGAGGCATGCGCCGCAGACGGCCTGGATGGCCATCAGCACGCCTTGCACGAAACGCTCGCCGAAGGTCAGCCCCTTGAACAGATCGAAGACCGACTGCTGGATCTGCTGGCGGGCTTCGTTGAGTGTCCTGATCGTATCCATCATGAGTTGGCCAAGAAGCGGGTAACGGCGGCGCGCCGCCCTCAATGCGCCTGTTCGGGCGATGCGGCGGCCGGCTCGTCGGTCGCTGCATCGCCGTTCTCGACGCGCGTTTCGGGCATCACGAGCCAGACCAGCAGCACCGCGAGCGCACCCGCGCCCGCGAGCCCGAAGAAGCTGACCGTGTTGCCGAAGTGATCGGCGACGTAGCCGGCCGCGGCCGTGCTGAGCGTCGCGCCGATCCCGGCCGCGAGCCCGAAGAGCCCGATACACAGGTTATAGCGGCCCTTGCCGCCCGCGACGTCGGCCGCGATCAGCGGCAGCATCACGCCGAACACGGCCGCGCTGATGCCGTCGAGCATCTGTACGGGCACGAGCAGGTACGGGCTGCTCACGCCGGCGAACAGCAGCGCGCGCACCGGCAGCGCGGAGAAGCCGAGCAGCAGGATCGGCCGGCGCCCCCAGCGTTGCGCGGAGCGGCCGACCCACGGCGACAGCATCGCGACGATCGCCTGCGGCACGATGATGCACGCGGCGATCACGAGCTGCACGTTCTCGCCCATCCCGGCCGTGACTTCGCCGGCCGCGAGGTTCAGCATCGCCGCGTTCGACAGGTGGAACAGCACGACGCACGCCGCGAAGATCAGCATCCGGCGGTCGCGCAGCAGTTCGAGCAGCGTTTCGCGGTGCTCGCCTTCGTCGTGATCGTCGGGCTTCGACGACTGCGGAATCACCTCGTGCGTCGGCTGGATCATCGCGAGCGCGAACAGCGCGGGCAGCGCCAGCACCGCGGTCAGCCAGAACACCGCGCGCGCGGAGAAGTATTCGCCGGTGAGCCCCATCAGGCCCGCCGCGACCGCGCTGCCGATCGACGCCCAGCGCGCGTTGCGGCCGAGCCGGTCGCCGAGGTCGGCGCGGCCGACCAGCGAGAACGAGATCGCGGCCATTGCCGGCACGAGCATGCAGCTCGCGAACCCGTGGAACACCTCGGCGGCGATCACCGGCACGATCGTCGGGCTCGACGCGAGCAGCACCGCGGACAGGATGATGGCCGCGATCGCCCACGCGGCCGCGCCTTTCTTGTTCTTCAGCGCATCGACGGCCGCGCCGCCCGGCACCTGGCTGACCATCGCGCTGATCGTGCCGATCGACAGCACCATGCCGATCTCGCCCTGCGTCCACTTGTGCGACGCGAGGTAGGACGCGATGAACGGACCGAACCCGGTTTGAACGTTTGCAACGAAAAAGTTGAGCCAGTCGAGAGACCGCAGACTGCGAACGCTGACGGAATGCTTGATCGTCATCGGGTGGCACTCGCAGACGAAGCCGGCGCGGCGGCGGCAGGGGGCGGCGGCGAGACCGCGACGATCGGCTTGTCGGCCGCGTAGGGCGGCGACGCCTTGATCTGCGCGTCGTTCAGGTCGAGCTGCGGATGCAGCGCCTTGTCGCGCGTGACGAAGCGCAGCGCGGCCCAGTTCGCGGCGATCGAGCGGCGGTCGGTATTGACGAGCCCGCCGAGGTCGAGCACGACGGCCTGCGGCTGCGCGGCGCGGTCGATCAGCACGTCGACGACGCGGCCGATCTTCGTGCCGTTCGGGCGCTCGACATCGCTGTCGAGCATCGGCAGCCGCGTCGCGGGCGATGCCGCGGCGGAGCCCGACAGCGGCACGGCCTTCGGCCGCGCGGCGGGCGGCAGGTCGCCCGACGGCACGTCGAGCACGATCGGCTCCTGTTTGCCGCCCGGCGTAAAGCGGAACACGTTCCACGGGAAGATGACCTTGCGGTCGCCGACGCCCATGAAGCCCTGCAGGTTGACGATCATCTCGCGCGGTTTGCCGTTCGCGTCGGTCACCATGTCGATCGCGCGGCCGATCACCTTGCCGTTGCGGCGCGCGACTTCGCTGTCGAGCAGCGCATGGATCTGGGTGCGGTCGAGCACGCGCGTCGCGACGAGCGGCGCGGGTGGCGGCGGGGGCGGCGTCGGCGATTCGGGGCGCTGTACCGGCTTCGGCCGCGTCACCTCGCGGTGCGGCTTCTTCGGCGCTTCCGGTTCCTCCGGCTGCGTCGGCGCCGGCACGGGCGGCATCGTCAGCGGCTCGCCGGCGGTTTCCTCGACGGGCTCGACGAGCGCCTCGCTGATCGGCGCGGGCGGATTCTGGGTCGGCAGCAGCCCGCAGCCGGACAGCAGCACGGCGGCGGCGAGAATCAGGAAGACCGTCGACGACGGAAACGACTTGCGGGATGCGGGAAACGGAAGTCCGCCGCTCATTGACACTCACTCCATGGGTCGGGGGCGGCCCGAGGGCACGCGGCTGGCGATGGATGGCGGGTGCGGGCGGCGCACCACGCGAGGTGAGAGTTTAACGTGTCTTGCTTTCAGGACCGATTTCGATGGCCGATTGGAGGCGGACTGTCGGGAAAAGGAAGGGATCGGGGGCGGGGCGGGGGACGCCGAACGACGGTCGAGGATGCGGCCGCGGCGCCTGATCGGGGGTAGTCACGGTCGACACGGCGTGAATCGTGCGAGCCGGTGCCGGTTGCGCGGGTGTCGGGAGACGGGTAAGGGAGGCTGAAGAGAAGGCGGGGCATACAGGCGCCGGCCTGGCCCGCCGTCATGGCGGGCCGGCGCGGGCGCTGCCCGATGCAGGGCGAAACCGGAAAGTCAGGCGTCCGGATACCACGCATCGGTGAATTCGCTGACCTTGACGTCGGTCAGTTCCGGCCGTGCGGCCAGCCAGCCGCGCACGATCTCGCGATCGGCGTCGGTCGTCGTGCCGCGCGGTGCGCCGGAGATCACATAGGCGCCGATGCCTTCGTCCGCGGACGCGACGGTCAGCAGCCCGTTCGCTTCGACGAAGTCGATGAACGCGTCGATCAGTTCGCCGCGTTCGAGGTCGGTCATCTCGTTGCGGTAATGCGCGGTCGCGTTGAACGCGAGTTCCTGGAATTCGCCGATGTGGAGTTTCTTGCGTTGGCGGCGGTTGTGGCCTTGGCTCATGGTGCGTGATGAATGCGAAAAGGGTAAGTGAAAGGGCGGCGGCGGGCGCTGGCGCGGGATGCGCGAGCGGCCCGGGCGCCGCATCGAAGCGCCGCGCGGCGATGCCGGCGGCGGATGGGCGGAACCCTACATCAGCACGATATCGTACTGCTCCTGGCTCAGGTTCGACTCGACCTGCAGCGACACCGGCTTGCCGATGAAGTCGATCAGCATCGCGAGATGCTGCGATTCCTCGTCGAGGAACAAATCGATCACCTGCTGCGCGGCGATCACGCGGAATTCACGCGGGTTGAACTGCCGCGATTCGCGCAGGATCTCGCGCAGGATGTCGTAGCACACGGTGCGCGAGGTCTTCACCTGGCCCTTGCCCTGGCAGGTCGGGCACGGCTCGCACAGCACGTGCGCGAGCGATTCGCGCGTGCGCTTGCGCGTCATCTCGACGAGCCCGAGCTGCGAGAAAGTATTGACCGTCACGCGCGTGCGGTCGCGCGACAGCGCCTTCTTCAGCTCGGACAGCACCGCGTCGCGATGCTCGGCGTTCTCCATGTCGATGAAGTCGATGATGATGATCCCGCCGAGGTTGCGCAGCCGCAGTTGCCGCGCGATCGTGTGCGCGGCCTCGAGGTTGGTCTTGAAGATCGTGTCGTCGAAGTTGCGTGCGCCGACATAACCGCCGGTGTTCACGTCGATCGTCGTCATCGCCTCGGTCTGGTCGATCATCAGGTAGCCGCCCGACTTCAGGTCGACGCGGCGCGACAGCGCGCGCTGGATCTCCGTCTCGATGTTGTACAGGTCGAACAGCGGCCGCTCGCCCGTGTAGTGGTGCAGCTTCGGGCTCACGGCCGGCGTGAACTCGGCCGCGAATTCCGCGAGGCGCTGGTACGTCTCGCGCGAATCGACCTGGATGCGCGTCGTGTCGTCGTTCGCGAAATCGCGCAGCACGCGCTGTGCGAGATCGAGATCCTGGTACAGCAGGCTCGTCGCCGGCAGCCGCTGCGCCTGCGCGACGATCGTCGCCCATGTCTTGCGCAGGTAGGCGACGTCGCCGGCCAGCTCGTCGGAGGTCGCATCCTCGGCGATCGTGCGCACGATGTAGCCGCCTTTCTCGTCCGGCGGGATCACGGCCGTCAGGCGCGCGCGCACGGCCTCGCGCTCGGCCTCGCTCTCGATCTTCTGCGAGATGCCGATATGCGGTTCCTGCGGCAGGTAGACGAGCGTGCGGCCCGCGATGCTGACCTGCGTCGACAGCCGTGCGCCCTTCGTGCCGATCGGATCCTTGATTACCTGGACCATCAGCGTCTGGCCTTCGAACACGGTCTTCTCGATCGGCTGGTGCGGCGTGTTCGACTGCGGCTCGCCCGCGAGGCGCGGATGCCAGATGTCGGCCACGTGCAGGAACGCCGCGCGCTCGAGGCCGATGTCGATGAACGCCGACTGCATGCCGGGCAGCACGCGCACGACCTTGCCGAGATAGATGTTGCCGACCCGCCCTCGCGACAGCGTGCGCTCGACGTGAAGCTCCTGCACCGCGCCTTGCTGGACGAGTGCGACCCGCGTTTCCTGCGGCGTGAGGTTGATCAGGATTTCTTCGTTCATGGTGGGATTCAGAAGGCGACACGCGCGGCACGCAACAGCGCCGCGGTCTCAAAAAGGGGCAGACCCATGATACCCGAATGGGAACCGTCGATCCGCTCGATGAATTCGGCCGCGCGCCCCTGGATCGCGTACGCGCCGGCCTTGCCGAACGGCTCGCCCGTTTCGACGTAGCGCGCGTATGCGTCGCGCGATGCCGCCGCGAAGCGCACCGACGAGCGCGACAGTGCGGGCGGCAGCAGTTCGCCGCGCGCGTCGATCACGGCGACGGCGGTCAGGACTTCGTGTTCGCGGCCCGCGAGGCGCGTCAGCATCGCGAGCGCGTCATCGGCGTCGGCCGGCTTGCCGAGGATCGCGTTGTCGATCGTGACGGTCGTATCGGCAACCAGCACCGGCGCGGCCGGCTTGCCGCTCGCGACGAGGCGCGCACGCGCGGCTTCGGCCTTCGCGACGGTCACGCGCCGCACGTACGCATCGGCGGCTTCGCCGGGCAGTTCGGCTTCGAGCGCCTCGGCGTCTTCGTCGGGGCGCGGCAGCAGCAGCTCGAAGCGTACGCCGATCTGCTGCAGCAGCTCCTGGCGGCGCGGGCTTTGCGAAGCGAGGTAAAGGATCGGGAAAAGCGCGGGGGACGTGCTGGACGGCATGGTGTCGTTATCTCGGTGGGCGCGCGCGGCGCGCGTCTCGAGGACGACACGTCATGCGCGGTGGTAGGGGTGATTCTGCGTGATGCTCCACGCCCGGTAAAGCTGTTCGGCGAGCAGCACGCGCACCATCCCGTGCGGCAGCGTCATGCTCGAGATGCGCAGCAGCACGTCGGCGCGTGCTTTCAGTTCCGGATCGAGCCCGTCTGCGCCGCCGATCACGAACGCGACGTCGCGGCCGTCCTGCTGCCAGCCGGGCAGCGCCTGCGCGAGCTGCATCGTGGTCCAGTCGCGGCCGCGCTCGTCGAGCGCGACGAGGCGTGCGCCCTTCGGCAGCGCGGCCTCGATCTTCTGCCGCTCGGCCGCCATCACGCTTTCGGCGCTACGGCCGCCCGAACGCAGTTCGGGCTTGATCTCGCGCAGCTCGATGCGCAGCTCGGGCGGCATCCGCTTCGTGTATTCGTCGAAGCCGGATGCGATCCAGCCCGGCATCTTGTGGCCGACCGCGAGGATGAAAAGCTTCATCGGGACGATTCGTGACGACTTAACGGCGGCGGGCGGCCGTCTTGCGTGCCGGGCGGGCCGGCGCGGCTTCTTCCTCGTCTTCGTCGTCTTCGCTGGCCGTCGCGAAGCCATTCTGGCCCTTGCCGCCGCCGAGCTTCATCCGCACGGGCTTGTCGCCCCAGATTTCCTCGAGGTTGTAGTACTGGCGCAGGGCCGGCTGCAGGATGTGCACGACGGCGTCGCCGCAGTCGACCAGCACCCATTCGCCGGTTTCCTCGCCCTCGGAGCTGACGATGTCGCCGCCGGCTTCCTTGACCTTGTCGCGCACGCTCGATGCGAGGGCCTTGGTCTGGCGGTTGGAGGTGCCCGATGCGACGACCACGCGGTCGAACAGTTCGGTCAGGTGGCTGGTGTTGAACACCTTGATGTCTTGCGCCTTGACGTCTTCGAGGGCGTCGACGATCACGCGCTGCAGTTTGCGAATATCCATGGAATCAGGTGTGGTAAAGGCGATGTTGAAGAATATAGGCCCATACGGCGGCCGGTACATGTTCGGCCGATGCGTCGGGCATTTGCGCATGGCGCGCGATGCATTCGCGCAGGTGCGCGCGGATGTCGGTCGCGGCGATGTCGAACGCGAGGGTCGTGTCGATCAGCAGGCGGCCGGCCGGCGTGGCCTTCAGCACGTCGGCGCCGGCCTGCCGCGCGGTGATTTCCTGCGCAACCTCCGACGGCGCCGCGCCGAGCTCGAAGCCCGGGCGCGTCGACGCGCAGATATGCGCGTAGTCGAACAGCTTGCGCCAGTCGCGCCACGTATCGAGGCGCACGAGCTGGTCGGCGCCGATCAGCAGCGACAGCGACGCGTCGGGGCCGACCCGCTCGCGCCAGCGCGCGAGCGTGTCGACCGTGTAGGTCGGGCCGGCGTGCTCGATCTCGTCGGTCGCGACGGTCACGGTCACGCCCGGCAGCACGAGCGAATCCGCGGCCGCGCGCGTCATCGCGAGCCGATGCTCGGCGGCCGACACGTCGCGTTTCTGGTACGGCTGCCCGGCGGGCAGCAGCACGAGCTCGGTCAGGCCGAGCAGCTCGGCGAACCGGCGCGCGAGCGCGAGATGGCCGTCGTGGATCGGATCGAAAGTGCCGCCCAGCAAGCCGATACGACGCGGCAGCGGGGCGGGGCGGGCGGTGGTGTCCAGAAACGCGTCCTTTTCTTGTGGCAGCGGGGCGCGCGGGCTCAGACCCAGTCGCGCGGCACGATGAAGTCGCTGTACAGGCGTGCTTCAGGCGTTCCCGGTTCGGGCTGCCAGTTGTAGCGCCAGTTCGCGACCGGCGGCATCGACATCAGGATCGACTCGGTCCGGCCGCCGCTTTGCAGGCCGAACAGCGTGCCACGGTCGAACACGAGGTTGAATTCGACGTAACGGCCGCGGCGGTAGGCCTGGAAGTCGCGCTCGCGCTCGCCGTACGGCAGGTCGGCGCGGCGCTCGACGATCGGCAGGTAGGCCTGCAGGAACGCATCGCCGACGCTTTGCATCATGTCAAACGAACGTTCGAAACCGGGCTCGGAGAAATCGTCGAAGAAGATCCCGCCGATGCCGCGCATCTCGTTGCGGTGCTTCAGGAAGAAATACTCGTCACACCATTTCTTGAAGCGCGGGTAGAGCTCGGCGCCGAACGGGGCGAGCGCATCCTTGCAGGCCTGGTGGAAATGGCGCGCGTCGTCCTCGAAACCGTAAACCGGTGTCAGATCCATGCCGCCGCCGAACCAGAACACGGGATCCTCGCCCGGTTTCGTCGCGATCAGCATCCGCACGTTCATGTGCACGGTCGGGCAGTACGGATTGCGCGGGTGCAGCACGAGCGACACGCCGAGCGCCTCGAAGCCGCGGCCCGCGAGCTGCGGGCGCGCCGCGCTCGCCGACGGCGGCAGCGCGTCGCCCGCGACGTCGGAAAAGCCGATTCCCGCGCGTTCGAACACGCGGCCGCCTTCGAGAATCCGCGTGCAGCCGCCGCCGCGCAGGCGCTCGGCCGGCCCGCGCTGCCAGGCGTCGGTCGCGAGCGGCGTGCCGTCGAGCGCGCCGAGCGCGTCGGCGATGCGTGCCTGCAGGCCCTGGAGGTACGTGCGCACGCGCGCCACGTCGTAGGTCGAATCGGTCATGTCTGGACTGGGTGCCCCCGCCCGAAGCGGGGGCCGTAAAAAAGGCATCTGCCGGGCATTCTATCGAACCCCGGCAGAGAGGCCGCCGCGCGAGGGCGGGGCGGCGGTTGCGATCGTCACACGCTCTTGCGGTTGAGCGCGCGGAAACCGATGTCGCGGCGGTACTGCATGCCTTCGAAATTGATCTGGTTGATCGTGTCGTACGCATGCTGCTGCGCTTCGCGCACCGAATCGGCGAGGCCGACCACGCACAGCACGCGGCCGCCGGACGTCACGAGCTTGTCGCCGTCGCCGAGCGTCGTGCCCGCATGGAACGTGACGGCCTGTTCGGTCTCGGCCGGGATCCCGTTGATGCGGTCGCCCTTGCGCGGCGCGTCCGGGTAGCCGTGCGCGGCCAGCACGACGCCGAGCGCGGTGCGGCGGTCCCAGTCGAGCTCGACCGTGTCGAGCGTGCCCGCGATCGCCTGTTCGACGACCTTCGAGAAATCGCTCTTCAGGCGCGCCATGATCGGCTGCGTTTCCGGGTCGCCCATCCGGCAGTTGAACTCGAGCGTGCGCGGATTGCCTTCCTTGTCGATCATCAGGCCCGCATACAGGAAGCCCGTGAAGCGGATGCCGTCCTTCTCCATCCCGCGCACGGTCGGCATGATGATTTCGCGCATCACGCGTGCGTGCATCTGCGGCGTGACGATCGGCGCGGGCGAATACGCGCCCATGCCGCCGGTGTTCGGGCCGCGGTCCTCGTCGAGCAGGCGCTTGTGGTCCTGGCTGGAAGCCAGCGCCAGCGCATGCTTGCCGTCGACCATCACGATGAAGCTCGCTTCCTCGCCGTCGAGGAATTCCTCGATCACGACGCGCGCGCCGGCGTCTCCGAGCTTGTTGCCCGACAGCATCATGTCGACGGCGGCATGCGCCTCTTCGAGCGTCATCGCGACGACGACGCCCTTACCGGCCGCGAGGCCGTCGGCCTTCACGACAATCGGCGCACCCTTCGCGTCGATGTAAGCATGGGCTGCTGCGGCATCGGAGAAGGTTTCGTAGTCGGCCGTCGGGATGCCGTGACGCTTCATGAACGCCTTCGCGAAATCCTTCGAGCTTTCGAGCTGCGCGGCTTCGCGGGTCGGGCCGAACACCTTCAGGCCGCGCGCGCGGAACAGGTTGACGATGCCGGCCGCGAGCGGCGCTTCCGGCCCGACGAGCGTGAACGCGACGCCTTCGCTTTCCGCGAAATCGGCGAGTTCGTCGAGCGACGTGATGTCGACGTTCTTCAGACGCTCGTCCTGCGCCGTACCGCCATTGCCGGGTGCGACGTAGACCATCTGGACGCGCGGCGACTGCGCGAGCTTCCACGCCAGTGCATGTTCGCGGCCGCCGGAACCGACGACGAGTAGTTTCATGGGATTCCCCGCAGACTAGAAAACAGGGCGGCCGGCACGCTCAGGCGCGCCGGCCGCGGATTCGGTCGGGCCGCCGCCGCGACAGGAGCACGGCGGCCGGCATCTCATTCCTCGACGATGACGGCGTTCGTATACACGTCCTGCACGTCGTCGAGGTTCTCGAGCGCGTCCAGGAGCTTCTGCATCTTCGCCGCGTCGTCGCCGGTGAATTCGACTTCGTTTTGCGGCTTCATCGTCACTTCGGCGAGTTCGGCCTTGAAGCCGGCAGCTTCGAGCGCGTCCTTCACCTTCGAGAATTCCTGCCAGTCGCACAGCACTTCGATCGAGCCGTCGTCGTTCGTGTTCACGTCGTTCGCGCCGGCTTCGAGCGCGGCTTCCATCAGCGCGTCTTCCGACGTGCCGGGCGCGAACAGGAACTGGCCGACGTGATCGAACATGAACGCGACCGAGCCGTCGGTGCCCATGTTGCCGCCGAACTTCGAGAACGCGTGGCGGACTTCCGCGACCGTGCGGGTGCGGTTGTCGGTCAGCGTATCGACGATGATCGCCGCGCCGCTGATGCCGTAGCCTTCGTAACGGATTTCCTCGTAGTTCGCGCCGTCCGCGCCGCCGACGCCGCGATCGATCGCGCGCTTGACGTTGTCCTTCGGCATGTTCGCGTCGGCCGCCTTGTCGACCGCGAGACGCAGGCGCGGGTTCGAGCTGACGTCGCCGCCGCCGAGGCGGGCCGCGACCTGGATTTCCTTGATCAGGCGGGTCCAGATCTTGCCGCGCTTCGCGTCGGCCGCTGCCTTCTTATGCTTGATGTTGGCCCATTTCGAATGACCAGCCATACCTTTCTCCGTGCCCGGGCGCGCTGCGCGGGCGATTGTGCCAATGTGTCGTTGAATCGGCGGCCGTTTCGGCGGGCATGAAGCCGCGGGGCCGCGCGTGTCGAGTGGATCGAGATTTTATCACGCGGCGACCGTCGGATCGGGGCCGCCGCGCATGGCCGAACGGCCGGGCAGGCTGCCGCGGGGTACCCGACGGCGTGCCGCGCGGCCGTGCAGGCACGTCAGTTCTTGGTGCCGAACAGGCGGTCGCCCGCGTCGCCGAGGCCCGGCACGATGTACGCGTGCTCGTTCAGGTGCGAGTCGAGCGAAGCCACATACAGTTTCACGTCCGGGTGCGCGTCCTGGAACACCTGCACGCCCTCGGGCGCGGCGACGAGCGCGACGAACATGATGTTCGCGGCCGGCACGTTGCGGCGCTTGAGCACGTCGACCGCATGCACGGCCGAATAGCCGGTCGCGACCATCGGGTCGCACAGGATGAAGATGCGGTCCTCGAGGTCGGGCAGGCGCACGAGGTATTCGACCGGGCGGTGGTCCTCGGCGCGGTACACGCCGATGTGGCCGACGCGCGCGGACGGGACCAGGTCGAGCAGGCCGTCCGACATCCCGATGCCCGCGCGCAGCACGGGCACGATCGCGAGCTTCTTGCCCGCGATCACGGGCGCGTCGACCTCGACGAGCGGGGTTTCGACCCGTCTGGTCGTGATCGGCAGGTTGCGGGTGATCTCATAGCCCATCAGCAGCGTGATTTCGCGCAGCAGCTCGCGGAACGTGCGCGTCGACGTGTCCTTGTCGCGCATGTGGGTGAGCTTGTGCTGGATCAGCGGGTGATCGAGGATGAAGAGATTCGGGAAACGGCTGTCCTGTTTCATGACGGGGGCGCCTTGGCGGCAAAAGGGGATCGGGGCGACGGCGGCGCCAGGCCGGCCGCCGCTCATGGCCGCAATTTTACCAAGGCGCGTCGCATGATCCGGATATTATCGACGTCTCACGACAATCCGCGTGCCGCGCACGCCCGTTCGCCCGCCCACCGGCGCGACACGGGGCCGCACCGGCGCGCGTCGCCACCAGGGAATCGACGATGGATCTCGGCATCGCAGGAAAGACCGCGCTCGTGTGCGCGGCAAGCAAGGGCCTCGGGCGCGGCTGCGCGGAAGCGCTGGCCGCCGAGGGCGTGAACCTCGTGATCGTCGCGCGCACGCGCGACACGCTCGACGCCACCGCCGACGCGATCCGCGCGGCGTCCGGCGTGTCGGTCACGGCGGTCGCGTGCGACATCACGACGCCGGACGGGCGCGCGGCCGCACTCGCCGCGTGCCCGCAGCCGGACATTCTTGTGAACAATGCGGGCGGGCCACCGCCCGGCGACTTCCGCGACTTCTCGCACGACGACTGGATCCGCGCGCTCGAGTCGAACATGCTGACGCCGATCGAGCTGATCCGCGCGACCATCGACGGGATGATCGCGCGCGGCTTCGGCCGGATCGTCAACATCACGAGTTCGGCCGTGAAGGCGCCGATCGACGTGCTCGCGCTGTCGAACGGCGCGCGCTCGGGGCTGACCGGCTTCGTCGCGGGGCTGTCGCGCAAGGTCGCCGGCCAGGGCGTGACGATCAACAGCCTGCTGCCGGGGCTGTTCGACACCGACCGGATCGCGACCACGCTCGCCGCGTCGGCGCAGGCGCAGGGCGTGACGGTCGACGAAATGCGCGCGCGGCGCACGAAGGACATCCCGGCCGGCCGCCTCGGCACGCGCGAGGAATTCGGCGCAGCGTGCGCGTTCCTGTGCAGCGTGCATGCAGGCTATATCACCGGGCAGAACTGGCTGCTCGACGGCGGCGCGTATCCGGGCACGTTCTGACGCGCACTCGCCAAATCACGATCACGACAAAAACCAAACGACGAAGGAACCGGAGATGAGCAAACCCCGCATCGCACTGATTGCGCACGACGCGAAGAAGGACGAGATCGTCGCGCTCGCGGGTCAATTTCGCGAGACGCTCGCGCAATGCCGGCTGGTCGCGACGGGCACGACGGGCGGCCGCATCGCGGCCGCGCACGGGCTGGAGGTCGAGCGCAAGCTGTCGGGACCGCTCGGCGGCGACCTGCAGATCGGCGCGGAACTGGCCGACGGCCGCGTCGACCTCGTCGTGTTCCTGCGCGACCCGATGACCGCGCAGCCGCACGACCCCGACATCACCGCGTTCGTGCGCGCATGCGACGTGCACGACGTGCCGGTCGCGACCAACGTCGCGACCGCGCGGATGCTGCTCGACGATCTGGCGCGGAACATGCAGGACGTTTGCTAGGCGCTTGCTGCGCCCGATTGCCCATGCCGGCGGCAGGGCCATGCATGGACGGCCGCGACGCGCGAGAATCGTGCGTCGCGACGCGCACCTGCCGCCCGGTTCCCGCATGAATCGGCCGACCCGCGCATCGGCGACCCGGATTTTTCCTGACCGATTGACAGACGAGGAGCGAAACGATGCCGAAAGCAATCCGATACGACCAGCCAGGCGGCCCGGACGTGATGAAGTGGGTCGATGTCGAGGTCGGCGTGCCGAAGGCGGGCGAAGTCCGCATCCGGCAGCACGCGGTCGGGCTCAACTACATCGACGTGTATTTCCGCACGGGCCTCTATCCGCAGCCGCTGCCCGGCGGCCTCGGGATGGAGGCGGCGGGCGAGGTGACGGCCGTCGGCGACGGCGTGAGCGCGCTCGAGGTCGGCGACCGCGTCGCCTATGTCGGCCAGCCGCCGGGCGCGTATGCGCAGGAGCGCGTGATGCCGGCCGAGCGGCTCGTGAAGCTGCCGGACGGCATCAGCTACGACGACGCGGCGTCGGTGATGCTGCAAGGCCTGACCGCGCACTACCTGCTGCGCCGCACGTATCCGGTGAAGGCCGGCGACACGATCCTGATCCACGCGGCGGCCGGCGGCGTCGGCCTGCTCGTGTGCCAGTGGGCGAAGGCGCTCGGCGCGACCGTGATCGGGACGGTCGGCTCCGACGAGAAAGCCGAGCTGGCGAAGGCGCACGGCTGCGACCACCCGGTCGTCTACACGTGCGAGAACTTCACGCAGCGCGTGAAGGAGATCACGAACGGCGCGGGCGTGCCGGTCGTCTACGATTCGATCGGCAAGGACACCTACATCGGCTCGCTCGACAGCCTCGCGCCGCTCGGGATGTTCGTCAGCTTCGGCAACGCGTCGGGCCCGCTGCCGCCGATCGACTCGAAGGAGTTCTCGTCGCGCGGCTCGCTGTTCTTCACGCGGCCGACGCTGTTCTCGTACATCGCGAAGCGCGCCGATCTCGAAGCCGCGGCCGCCGAGCTGTTCGACGTGATCCTGTCGGGCAAGGTGAAGGCGAGCATCAACCAGCGCTATCCGCTCGCGGAAGTCGGCCGCGCGCATGAAGATCTCGAAGCGCGCAAGACCACCGGCTCGACGATCCTCGTTCCCTGACCGTTCCTTTCGTGCCGGCGCCACGCCGGCACGTGCCTTCGCGGGCGGCGCTGCGGCGCCGCCCGTCCTGCGTCCGTTTTTCTCCCGCCTCGCGTTTACACGTTTTTTATATCCGCCCCGATACCTTTGACCCGTCCTTTACGTGCGTTCCCATAAGGTTCTAGTCGTCTGATTTCGACGACGGAGAACACAAAAATGGATGGGGTATTCATCGGCGCCCTGGTGCTTTTCACCGTGCTGATCCTCGGTTTGGTTGCCGGTTGCGAGAAGCTCGTGCAATACGGTCGCGGGGGGCGAGCATGACCTGGATGCTTTGGCTGGCGGGCGCATCGACAGCCCTGCTGTTCGCGTATCTCGTCTTTGCGCTGCTGCGCGCGGAGGACATCGAATGAACGCGAACAACCTGTTGCAGATGCTGCTGTTCATCGTCGTGCTGCTGGCGGCGGCCGTACCGGTCGCGCGCTACCTGACGGCCGTGATGGACGGCAGTTCGCGCGTCGTGCGCGTGTTCGGGCCGCTCGAACGCGCGCTGTACCGCATCGCCGGCGTCGACGCCGGCAGCGAGATGAGCTGGAAGCAGTACGCGATCGCGACGATCGCATTCAACGCGCTCGGCGCATTGTTCCTCTACGGCCTGCTGCGCCTGCAGGGTTTCCTGCCCGGCAACCCGCAGCAGTTCGGTGCGATGACGGTCGACGGCGCGTTCAACACGGCCGTCAGCTTCGTCACCAACACGAACTGGCAGGACTACACGCCGGAGCAGACCGTCAGCTACCTGACGCAGATGCTCGGCCTGACCGTGCAGAACTTCCTGTCGGCGGCGACCGGCATCGTCGTCGTGATCGCGCTGGTCCGCGGCTTCGCGCGCCACACCGCGCAGACCATCGGCAACTTCTGGGTCGACCTCACGCGCGTGACGATGTACGTGCTCGTGCCGATGTCGATGATCGTCGCCGCGCTGCTGATGAGCCAGGGCGTGATCCAGAACATGAAGGCGTACCAGGACGTGCCGGTGCTGCAGGCGAGCACCTATGCGGCGCCGAAGCTCGACGCGCAGGGCAACCCGGTGAAGGACGACAAGGGCGCTCCGGTGACGGTGCCGACCCCGCTCACGAAGCAGACGCTCGCGATGGGTCCGGTCGCGTCGCAGGAAGCGATCAAGATGCTCGGCACCAACGGCGGCGGTTTCTTCAACGCGAACTCTGCGCATCCGTACGAGAATCCGACGCCGTTCGCGAACTTCATCCAGATCTTCGCGATCCTGATCATCCCGGCCGCGCTGTGTCTCGTGTTCGGCCGCGTGATCGGCGACCGCCGGCAGGGCATCGCCGTGCTCGCGGCGATGACGGTCGCGTTCGCGGTCGCGGTCGGCGTCGAGGTGAGCGCCGAGCAGGGCGGCAACCCGACGCTCGCCGCGCTGCACGTCGACCAGTCGGCGAGCGCGCTGCAGTCGGGCGGCAACATGGAAGGCAAGGAAACCCGCTTCGGGATCGCGCAGACCGGCATCTTCACGGTCGCGACGACGGCCGCGTCGTGCGGCGCGGTCGACACGATGCACGATTCGCTGACGCCGCTCGGCGGCCTCGTGCCGATGCTGCTGATGCAGCTCGGCGAGGTGGTCTACGGCGGGGTCGGCTCGGGCCTCTACGGGATGCTCGTGTTCGCGCTGCTCGCGGTGTTCGTCGCCGGCCTGATGATCGGCCGCACGCCGGAATACGTCGGCAAGAAGATCGAGTCGTACGAGATGAAGATGGTGTCGATCGTCGTGCTGCTCACGCCGCTGCTGGTGCTGGTCGGCACGTCGATCGCCGTGCTCGCAGATGCAGGCAAGGCCGGCATCGCGAATCCGGGCCCGCACGGCTTCTCGGAAATCCTGTACGCGTTCAGTTCGGCCGCGAACAACAACGGCAGCGCGTTCGCGGGCCTGACGGTCGGCACGCCGTTCTATAACTGGATGACCGCGATCGCGATGTGGTTCGGCCGCTTCGGCACGATCGTGCCGGTGCTGGCGATCGCCGGCTCGCTCGCCGCGAAGAAGCGCATCGCGGTGACGAGCGGCACGCTGCCGACACACGGTCCGCTGTTCGTCGTGCTGCTGCTCGGCACCGTGCTGCTGGTGGGCGCGCTGACCTACGTGCCGGCGCTTGCGCTCGGCCCTGGCGTCGAGCACCTGATGATGTGGCTGGGCGCGTGACGCGCGCCCGCATGGCCACACGTTGAAAAGACTGAAGAGATTGAAGAGATCGCAATGACTCAACATTCCGCAACACGGTCCATGTTCGATCCGGCGCTGCTGCGCCCGGCGATCGTGGATTCGTTCAAGAAACTCACGCCGCGCACGCAGTTCCGCAACCCGGTGATGTTCTGCGTATACGTCGGCAGCATCCTGACCACGATCCTGTGGATCGCAGCGCTTGCCGGCCAGGCCGAGGCGCCCGCGGGCTTCATCCTCGCGATCGCGCTGTGGCTGTGGTTCACGGTGCTGTTCGCGAACTTCGCCGAAGCGCTCGCCGAAGGGCGCTCGAAGGCGCAGGCCGCATCGCTGCGCAGCGCGAAGAAGGACGTGATGGCGAAGAAGCTCAACGAGCCGCATCCGAAGTCGCCGATCCGCATCACGACCGCATCCGACCTGCGCCGCGGCGACATCGTGCTCGTCGAGACCGGCGACGTGATCCCGGCCGACGGCGAGGTCGTCGACGGCGTTGCGTCGGTCGACGAATCGGCGATCACCGGCGAATCCGCGCCGGTGATCCGCGAATCGGGCGGCGACTTCTCGTCGGTAACGGGCGGCACGCGCGTGCTGTCCGACTGGATCGTCGTGAAGGTCACGGCGAACCCCGGCGAGGCGTTCCTCGACCGGATGATCGCGATGGTCGAAGGCGCGAAGCGCAAGAAGACGCCGAACGAGATCGCGCTGACGATTCTGCTCGTCGCGCTGACGATCGTGATGCTGCTCGCGACCGCGACGCTGCTGCCGTTCTCGACGTTCGCGGTCGACGCGATGAAGGCCGGCCACGTGGTGACGATCACCGCGCTCGTCGCGCTGCTCGTGTGCCTGATCCCGACGACGATCGGCGGGCTGTTGTCCGCGATCGGCGTGGCAGGGATGAGCCGGATGATGCAGGCGAACGTGATCGCGACGTCGGGCCGCGCGGTGGAAGCGGCCGGCGACGTCGACGTGCTGCTGCTCGACAAGACCGGCACGATCACGCTCGGCAACCGCCAGGCGTCGATGTTCGTGCCCGCGCCGGGCGTGACCGAGGAAGCGCTGGCCGACGCCGCGCAACTATCGTCGCTCGCCGACGAAACGCCGGAAGGCCGCAGCATCGTCGTGCTCGCGAAGGAGCGCTTCAACATTCGCCAGCGCGACATGGGGCAACTGCACGCGACGTTCCTCGGCTTCTCCGCGCAGACGCGGATGAGCGGCGTCGACCTGCCCGGCCGCGAGATCCGCAAGGGCGCGGCCGACGCGATCCGCCGCTATGTCGAGACGCACGGCAGCCGCTTCCCGGAAGAAGTGCGCCGCGCGGTCGACGACGTCGCGCGCCGCGGCAGCACGCCGCTCGTCGTGGCCGACCTGCATGAAGGGGCGGCGCGCGTGCTCGGCGTGATCGAGCTGAAGGACATCGTGAAGGGCGGCATCAAGGAGCGCTTCGCGGAACTGCGCAAGATGGGCATCAAGACCGTGATGGTGACGGGCGACAACCGGCTGACGGCCGCGGCGATCGCGGCGGAAGCGGGCGTCGACGATTTCCTCGCGGAAGCGACGCCGGAAACCAAGCTCGCGACGATCCGCGAGCACCAGGCGGCGGGGCGCCTCGTCGCGATGACGGGCGACGGCACCAACGACGCGCCGGCGCTCGCGCAGGCCGACGTGGCGGTCGCGATGAACACGGGCACGCAGGCCGCGAAGGAAGCGGGCAACATGGTCGACCTCGATTCGAACCCGACGAAGCTGATCGAGATCGTCGAGATCGGCAAGCAGATGCTGATGACGCGCGGCTCGCTGACGACGTTCTCGATCGCGAACGACATCGCGAAGTACTTCGCGATCATCCCGGCCGCGTTCGTGACCACGTACCCGCAGTTGCGCGTGCTCGACATCATGCACTTGACGTCGCCGGCATCCGCGATCCTGTCGGCGGTGATCTTCAACGCGCTGATCATCGTCGCGCTGATCCCGCTCGCGCTGAAGGGCGTCACGTACCGGCCGCTCGGCGCCGCATCGCTGCTGCGCCGCAACCTGCTGGTCTACGGCCTCGGCGGCGTGCTGCTGCCGTTCCCGTTCATCAAGCTGATCGACATGACGCTCGCCGCACTCGGCTGGGCCTGAGGTCTTGAAGGAAACATCATGAAAACGTTGATTCGTCCGCTCGTCGTGCTCTTTGTCGTGCTTGCCGCGGTGACGGGGCTCGCGTATCCGGCCGTGATGACCGTGTTCGGCCAGGCCGTGTTCCCGTCGCAGGCGAACGGCAGCCTGATCGAGAAGGACGGCAAGGCGGTCGGCTCCGCGCTGATCGGCCAGCCGTTCGATGCGCCGAAGTACTTCTGGGGCCGGCTGTCGGCCACCGCGCCGATGCCGTACAACGCGACCGGTTCCGGCGGCTCGAACCTCGGCCCGCTGAATCCGTCGCTCGCCGACCAGGTGAAGGGGCGCATCGCCGCGCTGCGCGAGGCCGGCACCGACATGTCGAAGCCCGTGCCGGTCGACCTCGTGACGGCGTCGGCGAGCGGCCTCGATCCGGAGATCACGCCGGCCGCCGCCGCATACCAGATCGAGCGGGTCGCAAAGGCGCGCAACCTGGCGCCCGACGCGGTCGCGCAGCTCGTTGCCGCGAACACGACGGGCCGCCAGTTCGGCGTGCTCGGCGAGCCGCGCGTGAACGTGCTGAAGCTGAACCTCGCGCTCGACGCGGCGCAGGCCGCGCACTGATCGCGCATCCGGGCTTCAGGCCCGGCAACCGGTGCCCGGCACGGCTTGAGCCGCGCCGGACGCGCATTTTCCCGACGGCGCATGCGCCGTCTTTGCCTTTTGCGGCGATTTGGAACAACAATGCTCGTACTCGCGCGCATCCGGGCGCTCCGCTTTCCTGACGCATGAACCGTCCCGATCCAGACCAACTCCTCGACAAGCTGCAGCGAGACGAAGAAAAGCAGCGGCGCGGCCAGCTCAAGATCTTCTTCGGCGCATCGGCCGGCGTCGGCAAGACCTACGCGATGCTGCAGGCCGCGCGCCAGCGCCTGCAGGACGGCGTCGACGTCGTCGTCGGCATCGTCGAAACCCACGGCCGAGGCGAAACCGCCGCGCTGCTCGACGGCCTCGACGTGCTGCCGGTCGCGCGCATCGACTATCGCGGCCGCACGCTCGCCGAATTCGATCTCGATGGCGCGCTCGCGCGCCAGCCGCAACTGATCCTCGTCGACGAACTCGCGCATTCGAACGTGCAGGGCGCACGGCACCTGAAGCGCTGGCAGGACGTCTATGAACTGCTCGACGCGGGCATCGACGTGTATACGACCGTCAATGTCCAGCACCTCGAAAGCCTGAACGACGTGGTCGGCGCAATCACCGGCATCCGCGTGTGGGAGACCGTGCCCGACCGTGTGTTCGACGCGGCCGACGAAGTCACGCTCGTCGACCTGCCGGCCGAGGAACTGCTCGAGCGGATGCGCGACGGCAAGGTCTATCTCGCGCAGCAGGCCGAGCGCGCGGTGCGCAACTTCTTCCGCAAGGGCAACCTGATCGCGCTGCGCGAACTGGCGCTGCGGCGCACGGCCGATCGCGTCGATGCGCAGATGCGCGAATACCGCGCCGACCGTTCGATCCAGCGCATCTGGCAGGCGCGCGAGCGGCTGCTCGTGTGCGTCGGTCCGGGCGCCGAAGCGCCGACGCTCGTGCGCGCGGCCGCGCGGCTCGCCGCGAGCCTGAAGGCCGACTGGATCGCCGTGTATGTCGAGACGCCGCGCCTGCAGCGGCTGCCCGACGCGCAGCGGCAGCGCACGCTCGACGCGCTGAAGCTCGCGGCCGAACTCGGCGCGGAAACGGCCACGCTCGCCGGCGGCGACGCGGTCGCCGCGCTGATCGGCTATGCGAAGGTGCGCAACGTGTCGAAGATCGTCGCGGGCGGCTCGCCGAAGGTCGGGCTCATGCGCCGCTTCGCGCGGCCGTTCGGCGAGCAGCTCGCCGAACGCGCGGGCGACGTCGACCTGATGCTGATCCGCGCGTCCGCGAGCGACGAGGCGCGCGCGGCGCCGCTCGACCCGCGTGCGCGCGACTGGCGCGATGCGTTCGCGAAGTTCGGCACGCACCGTTCGCCGCCGCGGCACTACGTGTACGCGGCCGCGATCTGCGCGGCGATCACCGTCGTCGCAAACGTCGTGTCCGAGCGGCTCGACCTCACGAACCTCGTGATGCTGTACCTGCTCGGCGTCGTGTTCTCGGCCGTGCGGCTCGGGCGCGGCCCGGGCGTGCTGCAGTCGTTCCTGTCGGTGGCCGCATTCGATTTCTTCTTCGTGCCGCCGCGCATGTCGTTCTCGGTCAGCGACACGCAATACCTGCTGACCTTCTTCGGGATGCTGCTGACGTCGCTCGTGATCAGTCACCTGACGTCGACGCTGACGCGCCAGGCGAGCATCGCGCAGCGCCGCGAGCGCCGCACCGGCGCGATCTACGCGATGGCGCGCGAGCTGGGTGCGGCGCTGACGACCGAGCAGATCGTCGAGATCGGCAGCCGCCACGTGGGCGAGGTGTTCCGCGCGCGTGTCGCGTTCCTGCTGCCCGACAGCGCGGACAAGGTGCGCCAGAAGATCGAGGAACCCGACGCGGCCGTCACGCTGACGGGCGCCGATCTCGACAGCGATGTCGGCCAGTGGGTGTACGACCAGCAGAAGCCGGCCGGCCGCGGCACCGACACGCTGCCCGCGACGGCCGCGCTGTACCTGCCGCTGAAGGCGCCGATGCGTACGCGCGGCGTGCTCGCGGTCGTGTCGCGCGAGCCGCGCGAGCTCGAGGTGCCCGAACAGTTGCGGATGCTCGACGCATTCGCCGCGCAGATCGCGCTCGCGCTCGAACGCGTGCACTACGTCGAGATCGCGCGCGACGCGCTCGTGAACATGGAATCCGAGCGGCTGCGCAACTCGCTGCTGTCGGCGATCTCGCACGACCTGCGCACGCCGCTCACGACGATCGTCGGCTTCTCGTCGATGCTCGCGAACGGGCGCGCGGCCGCGCAGGGCGACGCCGCGGCGGCCGAACGCTTCGCGCAGCGCGAGGGAGAGCTCGTCGACGCGATCCACGACGAGGCGCTGCGGATGACGGGCATTGTCACGAACCTGCTCGACATGGCGCGGCTGCAGGCCGGCAGCCTGCAGCTCAAGCGCCAGTGGTCGCTGCTCGAGGAAACCGTCGGCGCCGCGCTCGCCGCGTGCAAGCGCGTGCTCGCGCGCCATCCCGCGCGCGTGTCGCTGCCGGCCGACCTGCCGCTGCTGCAGATGGACGCGGTGCTGATGGAACGCCTGTTCACCAACCTGTTCGAGAACGCGGCGAAGTACACGCCGCCCGACACCCCGCTCGACATCGGCGCGGAGCGCGTGACCGACGACGGGCTGCCCTACGGGAACCCGTTCGTGCGCGTGCACGTCGACGATTACGGCCCGGGCCTGCCGGCCGGCATGGAATCGCGGATCTTCGACAAGTTCACGCGCGGCGAGAAGGAATCGGCGACGCCGGGCATCGGGCTCGGCCTCGCGATCTGCCGTGCGATCGTCGAGGCGCACGGCGGTAGAATCGGCGCGCTCAACCGCACCGCGCCCGACGGCCGCGTGACGGGCGCGCGCTTCTGGTTCACGCTGCCGGTCGAGACGCCGCCGGCCGCGCCCGCCGTGCCCGACGACGAATCCGACGTGCCGGGCGCATCGTCCCCATCCGAGCCATTGCCAGACCATGAGTGAACCCAGCCTGACCGTTGTCCTGATCGAGGACGAAAAGCAGATCCGCCGCTTCGTGCGTGCCGCGCTCGAGGAGGAGGACATCGCCGTGTTCGAGGCCGAGACGGGCAAGCAGGGGCTGATCGACGCGGCGACGCGCAAGCCCGATCTCGTGATCGTCGACCTCGGCCTGCCCGATACCGATGGCCTCGACGTGATCCGCGAGCTGCGCGGCTGGTCCGAGGTGCCGGTGATCGTGCTGTCCGCGCGCACGCAGGAAGAGGAGAAGGTCGCGGCGCTCGACGCGGGCGCCGACGACTACCTGACCAAGCCGTTCGGCGTGTCCGAACTGCGCGCGCGGATTCGCGCGCAACTGCGTCGGCGCAACCAGGGCGGCGCGAACGAGACGCCGAAGGTGAGCTTCGGCACCGTGACCGTCGATCTCGCGCTGCGCCAGGTGTGGCGCGACGGCGAGATCGTGCATCTGACGCCGCTCGAATACCGGCTGCTTGCGACGCTCGTGCGGCACGCGGGGCGCGTGCTCACGCACCGCCAGTTGCTGCGCGACGTATGGGGGCCGTCGCACGTCGAGAGCCATCACTACCTGCGCATCTACATGGCGCACCTGCGCCAGAAGCTCGAGCGCGACCCGGCACAGCCCGAGTACATCGTCACCGAGACGGGCGTCGGCTACCGGCTGGTCGGCGCCGCGTGACAGGCATCGCGCGGCGGCGGCAGCCCGGGCTGGCGTGACGCCGCGCGCCGGCAGGGTTGCGTCGGCGCGACAGTCGCGCAGCCGGCGCCGGCCTTGCACACCGGCCGCGGATTCCCCGTTATGCTGACCGTTCCGCGAACAAAAACGAGGAGCGTGCAATGTCCGTCCGTCTGGCCGTCATCTGTGCGCTGGCGCTGACTGCGCCCGGCGCGTTCGCCCAACCGCTGCCGCCGGGGCAACAGCCGCCCGCGCAGGCAGCGCTCGCCAATCCCGCGTCGGTCAACTGCGAGAAGCTCGGCGGTCGCCACGTGATCCGCAGCCTGCCGAGCGGACAGGTCGGGATGTGCATGTTCAAGGATGGCCGCGTGTGCGAGGAGTGGGCGCTGTACCGCGACGACCGCTGCGTCGGCGGCGTCGCGCCGAAGCGTGTGTCGAATTGATGCCGAGCTGACCGGGCCCGGCCGATCCTGCCCCGGATCGGCCGCCGGCCGTGCGCCGCGTCCGGCGTGTCCGTAAGCCTCTTGTTATACTCGGCGCCGCCCGGGGACGACCCCGGGTCATTCGCTTCAACGGGGACGGCCCCATCCGATACGGAGTACGTCGCGATGGCGTGGGTATGGTTGTTGATTGCCGGTTTGCTGGAAGTGGCCTGGGCGGCCGGCATGAAATCGTCGGACGGCTTCACGAAGCTCGGCCCGTCGGTGTTTACGATCGTGACGGCGCTGGCCAGCTTCGGGCTGCTCGCGGCCGCGATGCGCCAGTTGCCGCTCGGCACCGCGTACGCGGTGTGGACGGGCATCGGCGCGGTCGGCGCGTTCGTGTTCGGCATCGTGATGATGGGCGAGGCGCTGACCGTCGCGCGCGTCGCGAGCGCTGCGCTGATCGTCGCCGGGCTGATCGGCCTCAAGCTGTCGTCGGCCGCCTGACGACGGAGTCCCGGACGCGCTGCGCCCGGGCACTGCACCGCGGAATTGCGCCGGCTGCCCGGTTAGCCTGTCTATAATGGAACGCATTCGGGCCTGAATGTCGTTGTGCCGTTCGCGGCCTGCGGCGCCGGTCGCCACGCGCCGCGCGGCCGGTCTGACCGACCCGATCCGATCGATCGGCAAAGCGCACGGAAAGTGCAAGGAGAGGGCCATGATCGAAGCCATTTCGCTCGGCGCGGGGCTCGCGTGGGCGAGCGGGCTGCGCCTGTACCTGACGGTGCTGATTGCCGGCGTGCTGGCGCGGGTCGGCTGGCTCCATCTGCCCGACACGCTGGCCGTCCTGATGTCGCCGTGGGTCATCGGCGCCGCCGCCGTGCTCACCGTCACCGAATTCCTTGCCGACAAGATCCCCGCGTTCGACTCGCTGTGGGATGCCGTGCATACCTTCATCCGCATCCCGGCCGGCGCCGTGCTCGCAGCCGGCGCGCTCGGCCATGCCGATCCGACCGTGCTCGCGGTCGCGGGCCTTGTAGGCGGTTCGCTCGCCGGCGCCGCGCACGTGGCGAAGGCCGGTACGCGCGCGCTGATCAACCTGTCTCCCGAACCGATTTCGAACTGGGTTGCGTCGTCGACCGAGGACGGCCTCGTGGTCGGCGGGCTCGCGCTCGCCTTCTTCGTCCCGCTCGCGTTCCTCGTGCTGCTCGCGGCCTTCGTCGCCGCTTCGGCCTGGGCGCTGCCGCGCCTGTGGCGCGGCGTGTCGGGCGGTTTTCGCGGGATGGCGAACCACATGGTGTCGCGGCTCAACTCGATCGGGGGTAAGCGCGATTGAAGGGGCCGCAACACGCGGCGCAGCCGCCGGCCGGGCAACCCGGCCATGACATGCCCGCGCATGCCGGCCGCTTCGGCCTGCGCGACCTGATCCGCCAGGCCGCACGGATGACCGCGCGCGACTGGCGCGCGGGCGAGTTGACGCTGCTCGTACTCGCACTGGTGCTCGCGGTCGCGGCACCGACGAGCGTCGGCTTTCTCGCCGACCGGCTGCGCCAGGGGCTCGAGCGCGACGCGCGCCAGATGCTCGGCGCCGATTTCGTCGTGCGCGCCGACCGTCCCGTCGATCTGTCGTTCGACCGTCAGGCCCGCGCGCTCGGCCTGCGTACCGCGACGACCGCGATTTTCCCGAGCATGATCGCGTCCGCCGCGGGCGGGCAGACGGCCGACGCAGCGCCCGCGCGCCTCGCGGCCGTGAAGGCCGTGTCGCCCGGATATCCGCTGCGCGGCGCCGTCGAGATCCTGCCGGCCGGCGCCGCCGCCGCGCACAAGGCGACCGCGATTCCCGCGCCCGGCACCGTGTGGGCCGACCCCGCGCTGCTCGACGCGCTGCACCTGAAGGCGGGCGATACGGTGCGTGTCGGGCTGCGCACGTTCACGGTCGCCGCATCGATCTCCCGCGAACTCGATCGCGGCTTTTCGTTCGTCAATTTTTCGCCGCGGCTGATGATGCGCGCGGACGAACTCGCCGCGACGGGGCTCACGGGCTACGGCAGCCGCGTCACGTACCGGCTGCTGGTTGCCGGCGATGCGCAGGCCGTCGCGCGCTTCGAAACCTATGCGCACGAGCGCGTCGACGGCGGGAAGCTGCGCGGCGTCGGGCTCGAGTCGCTGCAGGAAGGCCAGCCGCAGGTGCGGCAGACGCTGGATCGCGCGCGCCATTTCCTGACGCTCGTCGCGCTGCTGACCGCGCTGCTCGCGGCGGTCGCGATCGCGATGGCCGCGCAGCGCTACATGCGGCGCCATCTCGACGGCTGCGCGACGATGCGCTGCCTCGGCGTGAGCCGCCGCACGCTCGGCGCACTGTTCGCGCTCGAATTCGTCGGCATCGGGATCGTGTCGGGCGCCGCGGGCGCGGTGCTCGGCTACGGCGGCCACTGGGCGTTGCTGGCCGCGCTCGGCGGCCTGATCGAAGTCGTGCTGCCGCCGCCCACGCTGTGGCCGGCGCTCATCGGCGTGGGTGCCGCGCTCGTGCTGCTGCTCGGCTTCGCGCTGCCGCCGCTCGTGCCGCTCACGCGCGTGCCGCCGGTGCGCGTGCTGCGCCGCGAATGGGGCGATGCGTCGCGCACCGCGTGGGTCGCGTATGCGGTCGGCGTCGTGCTGTTCGCAGGGCTGCTGATCGCGGCCGCCGGCGACCTGAAGCTCGGCCTGATCGTCGCGGGCGGCTTCGCCGGCGCGCTGGTCGGTTTCGCGCTGTTCGCGCGGCTCGTGCTGTTCGCCGCCGCGCGCGCGGTGCGCAACGCGCGCGTGGCCGCGGGCGTCGGCTGGCGCTATGCGCTCGCGTCGCTGCACCGGCGCGGCACGGCCAGCGCGCTGCAGATCACCGCGCTCGCGCTCGGCCTGATGTGCCTGCTGCTGATCGCGATCACGCGCAACGACCTCGTCGCGGGCTGGCGGCAATCGACGCCGCCCGATGCGCCGAACCAGTTCCTGATCGACATCCAGCCCGACCAGCGCGACGATGTCGCGGCCTATCTGGCCGCGCACGGCGTGCGCGACGCGGTGCCCGCGCCGATGGTGCGCGGCCGCCTTGTCGCGATCAACGGCAAGCCGGTGAATCCGGACGCCTATCCGTCCGACGAGGCGCGCCGGCTCGTCGATCGCGAGTTCAACCTGTCGTATACGACCGAGCTGCCGTCCGACAACCGGATCGTCGCAGGCGACTGGTTCGGCACCGCGGCCGCGCCGCAGATCTCGATCGAGGCCGGCCTCGCGAAGATGCTGAACGTGAAGCCGGGCGACACGCTGCGCTTCGACGTGACGGGGCTGACGGTCGACGCGCCGATCACGAGCGTGCGCAAGCTCGACTGGGGCACGTTTCGCGTCAACTTCTTCGTGCTGATGCCGCCGCAGGTGTTGAAGGATTTCCCGGCCGTCTACATCACGAGCTTCCATCTGCCTGCATCCGACGCCGCGTTGCTCGATCCGCTGATCGCGCGCTACCCGAACCTGACCGCGATCGACGTCGCGCCGATCCTCGCGCAACTGCAGCGGATGATGCTGCAGGTGGTCGGCGCGGTGCAGTTCCTGTTCGCGTTCACGCTGGCGGCCGGCGTGCTCGTGCTGTACACGGCGCTCGCCGGCTCGCGCGACGAGCGGGTGCGCGAAGCCGCGCTGCTGCGCGCGCTCGGCGCGTCGCGCGCGCAGGTCAATGCGGTGCAGCGCGCGGAATTCGTCGTGGTCGGCGCGCTGGCCGGCGCGCTGGCGTCGGCGGGCGCGATCGCGGTCGGCTGGGTGCTCGCGTCGCGCGTGTTCGATTTCCGGCTCGCCGTCGATCCGTGGCTCGTGCCGGCCGGCATCGCGGCCGGCGTCGCGTGCGCCGGTGCGGCCGGCTGGCTGAGCCTGCATAATGTGTTGCGGCGCCCCGCGCTGCAGTCGCTGCGCGACGCATGAGTGTCGCCGGCGGCCCCGAAGATCCCGTTTTCCGACTATCCGTATGACCGATGTGAATGACGATGCGCCGTCGCAGCCGACGGCGTTCGAGCTCGTGGGCGGCGAAGCCCGCGTGCGCGAAATGGTGGACCGCTTCTACGACCTGATGGACCTCGAGCCCGAGTTCGCGCAGATTCGCGCGCTGCACCCGGCATCGCTCGACGGTTCGCGCGACAAGCTGTTCTGGTTCCTGTGCGGCTGGCTCGGCGGGCCCGGCCACTACATCGACCGGTTCGGCCATCCGCGGCTGCGCGCGCGGCACCTGCCGTTCCCGATCGCGTCGGTCGAGCGCGACCAGTGGCTGCGCTGCATGGCGTGGGCGATGGAGGATGTCGGGCTGCCCGAGCCGCTGCGCGAGCGGCTCATGCATTCGTTCTACGACACGGCCGACTGGATGCGCAACCGGCCCGGTTGATCGACCGGTACGCCGCTGCCCGCGCGCGGGACGATCTGCGTCTGGGCGCGTGCGCCGCACGGCGCGACACTGGCCGTTTCCCGCAATCGATACGAGGCTCGCCCGATGACGACACAAGCGCTGTTTCGCGAAGACGCGTACCTCACGCGGTGCGACGCGATCGTTCAGGCCGTCGGCGACGACGGCATCCGGCTCGACCGCACCGTGTTTTATCCGCTCGGCGGCGGCCAGGCCGGCGACACCGGCACGCTGACCCTGCCCGACGGCAGCACGATCGGGATCGCCGATACGCGCAAGGCAAAGTTCGACGGCGCGACGCCCGACGACGCCTTGCACGTGCCGGCACCGGGGCAGGAGGCGCGCGTCGCGACGCTCGTGCCCGGCACGCGCGTGGTCGCGGAGATCGACTGGCTGCGCCGCTACCGGCACATGCGCCTGCATACGGCCGCGCACCTGATGTGCGCGGTGCTGCCGTACGCGGTCGACGGCTGCAGCGTGACGGCCGACTATGTGCGGCTCGATTTCGCGACGTCCGAAGCGATCGACCGCGACGACGTCGAGCGGCGCCTCGCCGGCCTGGTCGCCGGCGCGTATCCGGTCACGACCGAATGGATCACCGACGACGAGATGGCCGAGCGGCCCGAACTCGTGCGCACGATGAGCGTGAAGCCGCCGATGGGCCTCGGCCGCGTGCGGCTGCTGCGCATCGAGCAGGTCGACCTGCAGCCGTGCGGCGGCACGCACGTGCGCAACACGTCGGAAATCGGCGACCTGCGCGTCGCGAAACTTGAAAAGAAGAGCGCGCGAACGCGGCGCCTCGTACTGGAGTTTGCATGACGATCGACACCGGGGCGGCGGGCGCGGCGGCGCTGGATCCGCAAGCGCGCGAGATTCTGGATTTCTGGTTCGGCGAACCGGGCTCGGCCGAATTCGGGCAGGAACGCAAGATCTGGTTCAACGGCGGCGCGGCGTTCGACGACGTGCTGCGCACGCGCTACGGCGCGCTGCTCGACGCCGCGTGCGACGGCGCATGCGATCACTGGGCCGGTTCGCCGGAGGGTGCGCTTGCGTTGATCGTCGTGCTCGACCAGTTCTCGCGCAACATCCATCGCGGCACGCCGCGCGCGTTTGCCGCCGATCCGAAGGCACTCGCGCTCGCACGCCGCGTTGTCGCGGCCGGCTGGGATGCGCAACTGCCGAGCGGCCATCACCGCGTGTTCGCGTATCTGCCGTTCGAGCACGACGAGTCGATCGAGAGCCAGCGCGAGGCCGTGCGCCTGTGCGCGGGCATTCGCGGCGAGGCAGGGTGCGAGAGTTATCACCGCTTCGCGTTGCGGCATGCAGCCGTGGTCGAGCGCTTCGGCCGCTTTCCGCACCGGAACGCGATTCTCGGCCGCGAGTCGACCGATGAGGAGACGGCGTTTCTTCGCGAACCCGGTTCGTCGTTCTGATGATCCGGGCGGTCGCATGAGTGACGAGGAGGGGGCAAGCCCGGAGATTCGCGCGGTTGCGTTGGCGATCGGCGAAACTGGCCGGCGGCGCTGCTCGGGCGGCCGGTCTCAACCTTTTTGCCGGAGATGAAGTCGGGCAAGACGGCGCGCCGCGCCGTCCTGCGTCACTGCAGGTGCTGTTCGGGCGTGCGCACGTAGACGCGCAGCAGTTCTTCGTTGTCGCCCGGGCGCGCGCCCGTCCAGAACAGTTTCCATTCGCTGCCTGGCGCCGGATCGACGGCCCGCACGCCCTGGACGATCATCCACGTGCAGCGCGTCGTCTTCGCGTCGTCGATCGGCGTGTGCTGGATGCCGGAGAAGTAGTACAGCATCGGCGCTTCCGATTCGCCGAGCCCGTGCAGGCTCGCCATGCAGTCGCCGTCGTTCCATTCGAGCGCGAGATGAGCGTTCAGGTCGTCGAACACCGAGCGGTAGCTCTTCGCGACGTCGAGCCACGGCAGCAGCAGCGTATAGATGAGCCCCCACGCGACGACTGCGCCGGCGCCCCACGACAGCGCGCCGCGCCAGAGGCCCGTCGTGCGCAGCTTCGGCAGCAGCGTCAGCCAGCCGACCGTCAGCGCGAGCGCACCGACCACGAGCGCGGGCTCGATCGGCATCGTCCAGTCGAGCGGCAGCCAGCGGCCGAGCAGCGCGAGATCCGCGCGCGACGCAGCCGGATCGGCCATCACTGCCCAGATGCCCCAGGCGAGTGCGGCGGCCGTACCGAACAGCACGCGGCTGAAGTAATCCCACGCGAGATGCAGCGTGCGCGGAATGCGTTCGATCGCCTGCGCGGCGACCAGCGCGAGCGGCGCGAAGAACGGCAGGATGTAGAGCTGGCGCGACGTTGCGGACACCTGCAGCACCACGAGCCCGACGCCGGCGAACAGCATGGGCAGCGCGATGCGCGGCGTGCGCCAGTCGCGCCACGCACCGCGCGCGAGCGCGACGATCGCGAGCGGCGCGACCGGGAAGCCGACGAGCAGGAACGCACGCAGGATGAAGAAGGGCTTGTCGTTTTCCGCGCCGAGTTCGGGGACGGAGAAGCCGAAGAAGCGGCCGACGTTGTTGTCCCAGAACCACGTCATGAACAGCGTCTCGGAACGCAGGAACAGCGCGGTCGGCCAGATCAGCGCGAACGGCGCGAACACGAGCGCGGCGACGCCGAGTGCGCGCGCGAACGAGCGGGTGCGGCAGGCCGGGTACAGCACCAGCGCGCCGACGAGCGTGGCCGCGAACACGAGCGGCACGAACAGCCCCTTCGCCATCAGCGCGATGCCGACGCCCGCGCCGAAGACCGGCGCGGCCCAGCGGCCCGACGGCCGGACCGGCAGCCCGTGCCGCATCTGCTGCGCGTGCGCGACGTGCCGCATCACGAGTTCGAGCAGCCCGCAGAAGCCCATTGCCGTGCCGGCGAACAGCGCGACGTCCGTCATCATGTCGTGCATGTGCTTGATGACGACGAGCGTGCCCGCGCTCAGCACGACGGGACCGATCACACGCAGGTCGAACCAGCTGTCGGCGCGGTTGGCGATGCGCGCCGCGCGCGCGATGAAGCCGAACGCGAGTACGGCGAACAGCGCGCTCGCGAGCCGTGCCGCGTCGTGCAGCGGCATCACGCGCTGCAGCAGCCACGCGAGGCTGGTCGCGACCCACGCGTAAAGCGGCGGTTTTTCCATGAACGGCAGGCCGGCATTGGTCGGCACGACGAAATCGCCGGTCTCGAGCATGTGCTGGATGATGCCGAACGTGTAGGTTTCGTCCTGTTTCCACGGATCGTGGCCGAGCACGCCGGGCAGCACATACGCGCAGACCAGCGCGGCGGCGAGCAGCCACGCGCGCCAGCCGAGCAGGAGCGAGCGGTCGCGCGTGGTGCTGGTCGCGGCGGTCACGGCCATGACGGGCGTGCCGGCGGCTTCAAGCGTCGCGGTGAGGTCGGCGTCGGCGGTTGAACGGGTGTGCGGGGCCGGAGCGGGCACAGACGTGCGTCGCCGGCCGGGCGCTGCGGTTCCAGGCATGGAAAAGATCTCGGGTCGAGTCGAGCCGGTTCGGCGACATGGGCCGGACCGATAAGGGCCGCATCATGGCGGCAAGAAACAGGCGTTTACGGCGCCTGTCTGGCTGGCCGCTAGTAAATCACGGAACTGTTACGAATGTTTACTGAAACCGTCACGAAATTGTGGAGATTTGTGGCGCCGTGACGACGGGTCGCTTCGGGTGACGGTTTTGATGTGCCGCGCGTGCGGTTACCGGCCGCCGCCGACGTCGAGCAGGGCGCCCGTCGTGTAGGACGCCGCGTCGCCGAGCAGCCAGACGATCGCTTCGGCGATTTCGTGCGCTTCGCCCGCGCGGCCGAGCGGCGTCTGCGCGCCGAGGCGGGCAGCACGGCCCGGCTGACCGCCGCTCGCGTGGATTTCGGTCTCGATCAGGCCGGGGCGCACCGCGTTGACGCGCACGCCGTGCGGGCCGAGTTCCTTTGCAAGACCGATCGTCAGCGAATCGACCGCGCCTTTCGAGCCCGCGTAGTCGACGTATTCGTTCGGCGAGCCGAGCCGCGAGGCGATCGACGAGACGTTGACGATCGCGCCGCCCTGGCCGCCGCGGTCGGTGGACAGCCGGCGCGCGGCTTCGCGCGCGCACAGGTACGCGCCGAGCACGTTGGTGTCGAACATCCGCCGCAACCGGTCGGCCGGCATGTCGGCGAGCGGCATCGACGGCGCAACGATGCCCGCGTTGTTGACGAGCGCGTCGAGGCGTCCGAACGCGGCCGCGACGGTGTCGAACATCGCGACGACGTCGGCTTCGTTCGCGACGTCGCCCGCGACGACGCACGCACGGCCGCCCGCATCGCGGACGGCCTGCGCGGTGCGTTCGGCTGCCGCCGCGTCGCGCGCGTAGTTGATGCCGACGTCCCAGCCGTGTTCGGCCGCGAGCACGGCGGTCGCGCGGCCGATGCCGCGGCTCGCGCCGGTGACGAGGACGGCCTTGCGGCCGGACGGTGCGGTCATCGTGTGCGGCTCCCTGGGACGGTTACTTCGCTGCGTCGGGCGCCCACTTGTCGCGGGCGGGCGGTTGATAGCGGCGCAGCCGCTCGATCAGTTCGACCGGTTCCGAATCGACGCACAGCGCGTCGAAATAGGCCGGGCGCATGAAACCCTCGTCGACCGTATGACGCAGCAGCGCGATCAGCGGATCGTAGAACGAATCGATGTTGTAGAGCGCGACGGGCTTGCGGTGATAGCCGAGCTGCGCCCACGTATAGACCTCGAAGAGCTCCTCGAGCGTGCCGGCGCCGCCGGGCATCGCGACGAACGCGTCCGAGAGGTCGGCCATCATTTTCTTGCGGTGGTGCATGTCGGGCACGACGTGCAGTTCCGACAGCCCCGTATGGCCGACTTCCTTGTCGACGAGCAGTTCGGGAATCACGCCGACCGCACGGCCGCCGACCGCCATCACTTCGTCGGCGATCACGCCCATCAGGCCGACACGGCCGCCGCCGTACACGAGCGTCAGGCCGGCACCGACGAGCGCGCGGCCGAATGCGCGCGCGGCGTCGGCATAGACGGGCCGCACGCCGGACGACGAGCCGCAGTAAACGCAGACTGCCTTCATTGCTTGGAATCCTTGGCGGGGGCCTGCCCAACGGCGACCGGCCCGCCGGCGGGGCGCGGCGACCCGTCGCGCGGCGGCAGGTAGTCGGTGAACTGGCGCTTCGGCAGCTTGCCGGAGACCAGGTCGTCGAACAGCTGGCGCGAACGGCCGCGCAGGTACGGCGCCATCACGGAGATCACGTGCATGCTGACCTGGTGCAGTTCCTCGCGAATCGCGTCCTGGTCGTTGTACTTGCGCGGATGCATCACGTACTGATACGACAGCCAGTACGTCGAAATGACGGCCATGTTGGTGGCGATGACTTCGATCTCGGCGGGCGTCGCGACCATCTCGGCGTCGGACACGAGCAGCTCGCACATCTCGCGCGCGAAGCGCACCTTGTGGCTGATGATCTGCTTGAAGTGCGTCTCGAGCGTGCGGTTGCGGGCGAGCAGGTCGTTGAGGTCGCGATACAGGAACCGGTAGGTCCACATGAAATCGGCCATGTACTGCAGGTACGACCAGGTTTCGTCGATCGTCGGACGATGATCTTCGGGAAAGCGCAGCCGCCGTTCGATCTGCTGCTCGAACTGCGCGAAGATGCTGTTGATGATGTCGTCCTTGTTGCGGAAATGGTAGTACAGGTTGCCTGGACTGATTTCCATTTCCTCGGCGATCGTCGTGGTCGTGACGTTCGGCTCGCCGATCTCGTTGAAGAGTTTCAACGACAACTCGAGAATCCGTTCGCGGGTGCGGCGGGGAGGTTTCGCTTCCATGTCGTCCGGCCCTGTGTGTGCCGGACTGGCGGGCGCTGCAATCGATGCTGCGGGATTCGTCCGGCGCGGGTTGCTGTTCTATGTCTGGCGGACGATTATAAACCGGGGTTTCGCCACATCGGGCGCATTTCGTGATCGCGGCCCCGTGCGACGGATGGTGCAGCGCCGCACGCGGGCGATGCGCAACGCGCGCGGCGGGCCGCCGGCTAGAAGCCGAGCCAGTGCGCGACGACCGGGCCGAGCACGAAGCCCCAGGTCGTCACGCACGCGAACAGCGCGACCGTCACGGCCGCGCTGCCGAGGTCCTTCGCGCGTTTGGAAAGTTCATGGCGTTCGAGCGAGATGCGGTCGATCGCGGCCTCGACGCTCGAGTTCAGCAGTTCGACGATCAGCACCAGCAGCACCGAGGCGATCAGCAGCGCGCGCGATGCGGCCGGCACCGGCGCGAACGCGCCGATCGGGAGCATCAGCGCGGCGAGCGTGAGCTCCTGGCGAAACGCGCTCTCCTCACGGATCGCGACACGAAAGCCGTTCAGCGAATGCTTGAGCGCGTACCATGCGCGCGTGATGCCGCGGTGGCGCTTGTACGGATTCGGCGGCAGCGGCGTCAGTTGATCGTCGGGGCCGAGCGGCTCGGACGCGTGCGCATCCGTGTCGCCATGCGGCTCTTCCTCGTCGAACGGGCGATGCCGTTGCTGTGTCGCGGCGGGGGGCGGGGTCTTGTCGTTCAGGTCTCGTTTCAAACGGCGGCACCTTCGGCTGGCGAGTACGCGGTTTTCGGCAGCGGCTTCAGATGCGATGCGAACTGCTCGGACGCCGCGCGCCACGAGAAGCGTTCCGCCCACGCGCGCGCGGTCGTGCGTTCGATCTTCAGCGCTTCGAGGCAGGCTTCCTGCAGGTCCTCGTGCATCGCACCGGCGTCGCCGCCGCTGAGCACGTCGATCGGGCCCGTGACGGGATACGCGGCAACCGGCGTGCCGCACGCGAGCGCCTCGAGCAGCACGAGGCCGAACGTGTCGGTGCGACTCGGGAACACGAACACGTCGGCCGCAGCATACACCTTCGCGAGTTCGGCCTGCGACAGCACGCCGAGATAGTTCGCCTCCGGATAGCGCGACTTCAGCTCGGCGAGCGCGGGGCCTTCGCCCGCGACCCATTTCGAGCCGGGCAGGTCGAGACGCAGGAACGCCTCGACGTTCTTTTCGATTGCGACACGGCCCACGTACAGGAAGATCGGCCGCGCGGTGTTGAGCACCTTCGACTCCATCGGGCGGAAGATGTCGAGATCGACGCCGCGGGTCCACAGCACGACGTTCGTGAAGCCGAACTTCTCGAGATCTTCCTTGACGACCGGCGTCGGCGCCATCACCGCAAGCGACGGGCCGTGGAACCAGTGCAGGAAGCGGTAGGTCGCGGCCAGCGGAATGCCGAAGCGCGCCTGCACGTATTCCGGAAAGCGCGTGTGATACGCGGTCGTGTACGGCAGCTTGCGCGAGCGCGCATAGCGTCGCGCGGCGAGGCCGAGCGGGCCTTCGGTCGCGATGTGCAGCGCGTCCGGTGCGAACGCGTCGATCCGTGCGCGCAGCTTGCGGTACGGCAGGATCGACAGGCGGATCTCGGGGTAGGTCGGGCAGGGTACCGTGCGGAACTCCAGCGGCGTCAGCAGTTCGACGCGGTGGCCGAGCGCCGCGAGTTCGCGCGACGTGCTCTTCAGCGTGCGCACGACGCCGTTGACCTGCGGTTCCCACGCGTCGGTGACGATCATGATCTTCATCGCGGCATTGTCCTGTAAGTAGGGTTGTGTCAGGCAGTGGCCTTGGCCTTGCGCGACGTGGTCTCCGACGGTGCGGTGCGCATCACCGTCCAGTAGACGATCTTCAGTTCGCCTTCCATCGTTTCGACGAGCGCGGACAGGCTTTCGACCCAGTCGCCGTCGTTGCAGTACAGCACGCCGTCGATATCGCGGATCTCCGCCTTGTGAATGTGACCGCACACGACGCCGTCGCAGCCGCGGCGGCGCGCCTCGTCGGTCATCACGGTCTCGAATTGCGAGATGAAGTTGACCGCGTTCTTGACCTGGTGCTTCAGGTACTGCGACAGCGACCAGTACTGGAAGCCGAGCCGGCTGCGGATCCGGTTGAACCAGCGGTTCAGCACGAGGATCAGCGTGTAGAGCGTGTCGCCGAGATACGCGAGCCATTTCGCGTGCTGGATCACGCCGTCGAACAGGTCGCCGTGCACGATCCACAAACGTTTGCCCGCGAGCGTCGTGTGGAACGCCTCGCCGCGCACCTGGATATCGCCGAACGCGAGGTCGCAGAACTGCCGCGCGCCTTCGTCGTGGTTGCCGGGGATGTAGACGACCTGCGTGCCCTTGCGCGCCTTGCGCAGGATCTTCTGCACGACGTCGTTGTGCGCCTGCGGCCAGTACCAGCCTTTCTTCAACTGCCAGCCGTCGATGATGTCGCCGACGAGGTACAGGTATTCCGAATCGTTGTGACGCAGGAAGTCGAGCAGGTACGGCGCCTGGCATCCGCTCGAGCCGAGGTGGATGTCGGACAGCCAGATGGTGCGGTAGCGATGCGCGGACGGGTCGGGGTCGTCGTGCCGCGTGGCGTGTACGGCAGGTGGTTCTTGCGACGCCAGGCCATCGGATGCGCCCGAGCCTGACAGGAAAGCGGTGGCGGCGCGAGCGCCGAGCGGGTGACGGAACAGGGAGGTCGCGGACGGTTTCTGGCCCATGCATGACTCGCGCCGGTTGACATTACCGGCATTCCGCCATGCGGGCGTGACTGTGCCGTGACAGTCACGAGACGTTCTTATTACGACCTATGCAGGGTGTTTAGCAGTGAATGAAAGGCGTTGTGTAATCTGCCGCACCGAACGGTCGGCGGTTGTCCGGCAGGCGCGTCGGGCGACGCGGGAAAGGCTTGGACGAACTGATTTCGTCTGGCGAATGCGGCGCGTCAGCGCGGCATGGCGACGACGCGCGTGCGCGCGATCCGGTCGTGCGGAAACTGGCGGCCGGCGTGCAGCCGGGCGGCGCCGGCCCACGCGACGATCCACGCGGCGGTGAGCGCCAGCGTGACGGGCACCGACAGGCCGAGGAGCGGATGCAGCGCGAGCGGCGGCAGGAACCACAGCCAGCCGAGCGCATAGCGCACGAGCGCATGGCCGGCGCTCAGCGGCCGGCCGCTCGACGATTCGAGCCGCAGCCGCCAGGTCTTCATCGGCAGCGTCTGGCCGCCGTGGGTCCAGAACCAGACGAAATACGCGCCGACGACGAGCGCGATCCACGCGGCGAGCAGGTTGTGATGGACGAGGCCGTTGCGCTGCTGCGTCGCGAGACTGAACGCGAGCCCCGCGAAGAACACGACGCCGAACAGCAGCACGCCTTCGTAGAGCAGCGCGGCGAGGCGCCGCCGCACCGACGGCGCGGCGGCCGGAGTCTCGGGTGCGCGGGCGTTCGCCACGGCCGCTCAGGAGCCCCTGAACAGCGAAGGCGCGTCGGCGGGCGACACCGGTGCCACCGCAGCGGGCACCGACGCGGCGCCGGCCGTCGACGACGCGGGCACCGGCGGCACGGAGGCGCTGGCCGAGGCGGGCGCCGGTGCGGGGGCTGCACCGCTTGCCGGGTGCTCGTGCGAATTGACGAGGCGGCGAACGTCACGGTCGGCGACGGTCGGCGGCGCGCTGACGACGCTCGGCCGGCGGCGGCGCTCGGCGGCCGCGAGACGTTCCTTCTGTTCCTCGGGGAGTTGCTGGTAGGCCTTCCACGCGCGCTCGCGCGCCTGCGCGGAAAGCTCCTTCGCGCTCTGGTAGTTCTCGCGCGCGACGCGGCGCTGCTCGGGCGTCATCCGCGCCCATTCGGACATCCGGTCCTGCAGGCGCTTTTGATCATCGGGCGTCAATTTCGCGAAACGTGACGCGATCTTCAGCCATTTGCGCTTGCGGGCGTCGCTGAAGCCGTCCCACTGGTCGGCGAACGGCGCGAGTGCCGCGTGCTGCGCCGGCGTGAGGCGCGCCCACGACAGCGGACCGGTGGCGGCCGGCAGCGGCAGTGGCAGCGGCGGGAGGTCGGCGGTCAGCCCGGTCGCGGCCGATGCGGGCGCGGCAGGGCTGGTGGCCGCGACGGTAGTCGTCGCGGGGAGCGGGTGGAATCGCGAATACGTGGCGACGTAGGAAACGGCGATCGCGATCACGCATCCGAAAAATACGGCCAGGCCGCGCTTCTGACTCACCCGTGCGATCCCCTCGTTTATTGTCTGTTAGCGAGCGTGCGAAAGATACGCGTTGAACCCGTGATCGAGATACGCGTTGAGCGGCAGGTCGTCGCTGAGCATCGCCGCGTCGATGTCGGCGAGTTCGGCGGTGCGCTGCATGTCTTCCCAGTAGGCGATGCCGATGAGCCCCGCGAGCAGCAGTGCGAGCGGCCACGCGCGCAGCAGGCGGCGCGCGAACGACGCGTACGGGCGGCCTGCCTGCGGGAGGTTCGTGGGCGCCGGGCCGTAGGCGCCGGCCGCGCCGGCGAAGGCCGGCACGAACACCGGCGCGGTCGCGGGCTCGGGCTTCTTGCGCGCGAGCGCAGCCCGGCGGGCGACGGCCAGCCGATCGGTGGTCGCGGCAGGCAGTGCGGCCGCGCGCTCGTCCAGCGCGCGGCGCACCTTCAGCGCGAATTCGTGTTCTCGGTTTGCGGGAGCGGAGCTCATAGCGTGATTCCTTTGGCCTTGAGCGCTTGCGCCAGGGTGTGGGTGGCTCGTGAGCAGTGCGTCTTGACGCTGCCTTCGGAGCACCCCATTGCGGCGGCAGTCTCGGCGACATCCATATCTTCCCAATAACGCATCAGGAACGCTTCCCGTTGACGCGCCGGAAGTTTCTGGATTTCTTCGTCGATCAGGGCCAGAACCTGCTCTCTTTCGAGGCGGTGCTCGCTGCTCTCGACGCCCGCGTTGTCGTTCGCGGATTCGAGCGTTTCGAGCGGGTCGAAGTCTTCGTCGTCGGTGTTGTTCAGCGACGAGAAGAGCGTGACCCAGGTGTTGCGGACCTTCTGCCGACGGAACCAGTCGTGGATCGCGTTCTGCAGGATCCGCTGAAAAAGCAGCGGCAGCTCCGCCGCCGGCCGGTCGCCGTATTTTTCGGCCAGCTTGATCATCGCGTCCTGCACGATGTCGAGCGACGCATCGTCGTCACGCACCGCGTACGCAGCCTGCTTGAACGCGCGCCTTTCGACGCCCGCCAGAAAGTCGGCGAGTTCCTTGTCTGATGCCATTCCGTGAAGGTATGCGCTGCGGACCGCTGCGTGGTGTAAAAGGTCGAAAAATTTCGTAAAACCCGCGGATGCTAACAAATTTTCGCTCTGGTTGGCACCGGGTTGGGCGCCGCGCGTTGCGCGCGAGCCGCGACGGTGGGGTGCCGGGCGGCGCGCATGATGCGGTGCGGGATATTTTGCTTGACGACCTAATCACGACCCGCTATCGTCAGCGATTCGCAACATGAAGTGATGGTCTCATTTGAGGCTGGCCCAAGAAGCCCGCCCTTCAAACTGGACGCGCCGCTTGAACCCGAGCCACAAGCCCGGCAGAGAGCACCCGATCAATTTTTTGCCGAAAATTCGAAAGGTCGAAATGAACATGCCCAGCGCGGAATTCTCCACGTCGGAACCCCTTTCCCCTCCCGATAGCGACTCCATCGGCGCCACCGTGCTCATGAAGGCACTGGCCGACGAGAACGTCGAATTCATCTGGGGCTACCCCGGCGGCTCGGTTCTCTATATCTACGACGAGCTTTACAAGCAGGACAAGATTCAGCACGTGCTGGTGCGCCATGAACAGGCGGCCGTGCACGCAGCCGATGCGTATGCGCGTTCTACCGGCAATGTCGGCGTCTGCCTCGTGACGTCGGGCCCGGGCGTCACCAACGCGGTGACCGGCATCGCGACGGCGTACATGGATTCGATCCCGATGGTCGTGATCAGCGGCCAGGTGCCGACTGCCGCGATCGGCCAGGATGCATTCCAGGAGTGCGACACGGTCGGCATCACGCGTCCGTGCGTGAAGCACAACTTCCTCGTGAAGGACGTGCGCGAGCTCGCGGAAACCGTCAAGAAGGCGTTCTATATCGCCCGCACCGGCCGTCCGGGCCCGGTGCTGATCGACATCCCGAAGGACATCTCGAAGACGCCGTGCCAGTACGAGCCGGTCAAGAGCGTGTCGCTGCGTTCGTACAACCCCGTCACGAAAGGCCATTCGGGCCAGATCCGCAAGGCCGTGTCGCTGCTGCTGACGGCGAAGCGTCCCTATATCTACACGGGCGGCGGCATCATCCTCGCCGACGCGTCGCGCGAACTGAACCAGTTCGCGGACCTGCTCGGCTACCCGGTCACGAACACGCTGATGGGCCTGGGCGGCTATCGCGCGTCGGACAAGAAATTCCTCGGCATGCTCGGCATGCACGGCACCTACGAAGCGAACATGGCGATGCAGCACTGCGACGTGCTGATCGCGATCGGTGCCCGCTTCGACGACCGCGTGATCGGCGACCCGGCGCACTTCGCGTCGCGTCCGCGCAAGATCATCCACATCGACATCGACCCGTCGTCGATCTCGAAGCGCGTGAAGGTCGACATCCCGATCGTCGGCGACGTGAAGGAAGTGCTGAAGGAGCTGATCGAGCAACTGCAGACGGCCGAGCATGGCCCCGACACCGAGGCGCTCGCGCAATGGTGGAAGGACATCGAGGGCTGGCGCGCGAAGGACTGCCTGAAGTTCGACCGCGAAAGCGAGATCATCAAGCCGCAGTACGTGGTCGAGAAGGCGTGGGAGCTGACGGACGGCAATGCGTTCGTGTGCTCGGACGTCGGCCAGCACCAGATGTGGGCCGCGCAGTTCTACCGCTTCAACAAGCCGCGTCGCTGGATCAACTCCGGCGGCCTCGGCACGATGGGCTTCGGCCTGCCGGCAGCGATGGGCGTCAAGATGGCGCACCCGGACGACGACGTGTTGTGCATCACGGGCGAAGGCTCGATCCAGATGTGCATCCAGGAACTGTCGACCTGCCTGCAGTACGACACGCCCGTGAAGATCATTTCGCTGAACAACCGCTACCTCGGCATGGTTCGCCAGTGGCAGCAGATCGAATACAGCAAGCGCTATTCGCATTCGTACATGGATGCGCTGCCCGATTTCGTGAAGCTCGCCGAAGCGTACGGCCATGTCGGCATGCGGATCGAAAAGACCTCGGATGTGGAGCCGGCGCTGAAGGAAGCGCTGCGCCTGAAGGATCGCACCGTGTTTCTCGACTTCCAGACCGATCCGACCGAAAACGTCTGGCCGATGGTACAGGCCGGCAAGGGCATCACCGAGATGCTGCTCGGATCGGAAGATCTGTAACGGCGCGACGCGCGCTTGAGCCCGATGCGGCCGCCTTCACGAAGGGCGGTGCGGCACGCGGCGGCGCGCGGCGCGAGTGAATCGACACGGCACATTCTGGAAGAAGCGAACATGAGACACATCATTTCCGTCCTGCTGGAGAACGAACCGGGCGCGCTGTCGCGCGTGGTCGGTCTGTTTTCCGCACGCGGCTACAACATCGAAACCTTGACGGTGGCGCCGACCGAAGACCAATCGCTGTCGCGGCTCACCATCGTTTCCATTGGCTCCGACGACGTGATCGAACAGATCACGAAGCATCTGAACCGCCTGATCGAGGTGGTGAAAGTGGTGGACCTGACCGACGGTGCACACATCGAACGCGAGCTGATGCTGATCAAGGTACGTGCAGTGGGCAAGGAGCGCGAAGAAATGAAGCGGATGTCGGACATTTTCCGCGGCCGCATCATCGACGTGACCGAAAAGACCTACACGATCGAATTGACGGGCGCGAGCGACAAGCTCGACGCATTCATCCAGGGGCTGGACGCGAGCGCGATCCTCGAGACCGTGCGCACCGGCAGCTCCGGCATCGGACGCGGCGAGCGCATCCTGAAGGTTTGATGCCGAAAATGCCGAAGAGGCACGCCGGGTGCGCCGTCATGTCCCGGCCCGCAGTACTCCATCCGAACGAATTGTTGAATTTTTGAATTAGCGAAGGAACCCATCATGAACGTTTTCTACGACAAAGACGCCGACCTCTCCCTCATCAAGGGCAAGCAAGTCACGATCATCGGCTACGGCTCGCAAGGCCATGCACACGCGCTGAACCTGAAGGAAAGCGGCGTGAACGTGACGGTCGGCCTGCGCAAGGGCGGCGCGTCGTGGAGCAAGGCCGAGAACGCCGGCCTGTCGGTCAAGGAAGTCGCGGAAGCGGTGAAGGGCGCGGACGTCGTCATGATGCTGCTGCCGGACGAGCAGATCGCCGACGTGTACGCGAAGGAAGTGCACGCGAACATCAAGCAGGGCGCGGCGCTCGCGTTCGCACACGGCTTCAACGTCCACTACGGCCAGGTGATCCCGCGCGCCGACCTCGACGTGATCATGATCGCGCCGAAGGCACCGGGCCACACCGTGCGCGGCACGTACTCGCAAGGTGGCGGCGTGCCGCACCTGATCGCGGTTGCGCAGAACAAGTCGGGCGCGGCACGCGACATCGCGCTGTCGTACGCGGCAGCGAACGGCGGCGGCCGTGCAGGCATCATCGAGACGAACTTCCGTGAAGAGACCGAAACCGATCTGTTCGGCGAGCAGGCCGTGCTGTGCGGCGGTACCGTCGAACTGATCAAGGCAGGCTTCGAGACGCTGGTCGAAGCAGGCTACGCGCCGGAAATGGCGTACTTCGAGTGCCTGCACGAACTGAAGCTGATCGTCGACCTGATCTACGAAGGCGGCATCGCGAACATGAACTACTCGATCTCGAACAACGCCGAGTACGGCGAGTACGTGACGGGCCCGCGCGTCGTCACGGAAGAGACGAAGAAGGCGATGAAGCAGTGCCTGACCGACATCCAGACGGGCGAGTACGCGAAGAGCTTCATTCTCGAGAACAAGGCAGGCGCTCCGACGCTGCAATCGCGCCGCCGCCTGACGGCCGAGCACCAGATCGAGCAGGTCGGCGCGAAGCTGCGCGCGATGATGCCGTGGATCGCGAAGAACAAGCTCGTCGACCAGACGAAGAACTAAGCACCGCGTGCTGTTCCGGCCCTTCGAGTGGAGGGTCGGCATCAAAAAGCCGTCCGAAGGCAGCAGTGCCCCGGGCGGCTTTTGTTATGCTACGGGCTTTGCAATTCACCGAACACAGAACGAATCCATGAACTATCCTCATCCGATCATCGCGCGCGAAGGCTGGCCGTTCATCGCGATTGCTGCCGTCATCGCGCTGTTGATCCACGCCGTCGGGGGCTTCGGCTTCGCGTGGCCGTTCTGGCTGCTGCTCGCCTTCGTCGTCCAGTTCTTCCGCGATCCGCAGCGTCCGATCCCGGCGCAGCCGAACGCGGTGCTGTGCCCGGCGGACGGCCGCATCGTCGCGGTCGAGACCTCGCAGGATCCGTACGCGAACCGCGAAGCGCTGAAGATCAGCGTGTTCATGAATGTCTTCAACGTCCATTCGCAGCGTTCGCCGGTCGATGGCGCGATCACGAAGGTCGAGTATTTCCCGGGTGCGTTCCTGAACGCGGCGATCGACAAGGCGTCGACCGAGAACGAGCGTAACGCGGTCGTGATCCAGACGGCGAGCGGCAAGACCGTCACCGCCGTGCAGATCGCGGGTCTCGTCGCCCGCCGGATTCTCTGCTACGTGCGCGCCGGCGAACCGCTGTCGCGCGGCCAGCGCTACGGTTTCATCCGCTTCGGTTCGCGCGTCGACGTGTACCTGCCGATCGGCAGCCGCGCGAAGGTGTCGATCGGCGAGAAGGTCTACGCGTCGTCGACGATCCTCGCCGAGCTCGAACAGTAAGCGGCGGGGCGCACGATGGCCGCATTCAAACCGCGCCGGCCGCGCAACGGCACCAGCCAGACGCCACGCCCGTTCCGCCGCAACAAGGGGATGGCGCCCGATCCGGTGCCCATCGAGAGCCGCCGCGCTTCGCGCCAGCGGTTCCTGAAGACGCGCGGCATCTACCTGCTGCCGAATGCGTTCACGACCGCCGCGCTGTTCTGCGGTTTCTTCGCGGTCGTGCAGGCGATGAACGTGCGTTTCGAGATCGCCGCGATCGCGATTTTCGTCGCGATGGTGCTCGACGGGATGGACGGGCGCGTCGCGCGCATGACGCATACGCAGAGCGCGTTCGGCGAGCAGTTCGACAGCCTGTCGGACATGGTGTCGTTCGGCGTCGCGCCCGCGCTCGTGATGTACGAGTGGGTGCTGAAGGATCTCGGTCGTTGGGGCTGGCTCGCCGCGTTCGTCTACTGTTCGGGCGCCGCGTTGCGCCTCGCCCGCTTCAATACGAACATCGGCGTCGTCGACAAACGCTTCTTCCAGGGGCTGCCGAGCCCGGCCGCCGCCGCGCTGATCGCGGGCTTCGTATGGCTCGCGACCGACAACCGCGTGCCGATGAAGCTCGGCTGGCTGCCGTGGGTCGCGTTCGTGCTGACGATCTATGCGGGCGTGACGATGGTGTCGAACGCGCCGTTCTACAGCGGCAAGGCGCTTGACGTGCGGCACCGCGTGCCGTTCGCGGCGATCCTGCTCGTCGTCGTCGCGTTCGTGCTCGTGTCGTCCGACCCGCCGCTGATGCTGTTCTGCCTGTTCGTGCTGTACGGGTTGTCCGGCTACGTGTTCTGGGCCTACATGGCGATCCGCGGGCGCGCGAATCCGGCGCGCTCGTCGCAGCGCGATCATTGACCCGACGCGCGATCTGCCCGGAAACGGCGGCCTCGGGGCCGCCGTTTTCATTTGCCCCTTTTTCGAGCGGGGCCGCCGGACTGCCGGGGTGCCGTCCGATTGCGCGCCCAACGGAATGTCGCTATAGTCTTCGGCATGACTGTATTTACCCGCCTCTCCCTCCTTCTAGCCGGCGCGCCGCTACGCGCGCTAGCGTTGGCGCGCCTGCCGCGCTGACCGTTCTCGCCCTCCGTCAAGCCTCGTCTGTTGTTGAGCGTCGCCAGCGGTGGCGCGATCTCATTACGTTTGACTTCCGTATAAAAAGCCCTGGAGCCCCCCATGACAGACAAGCTGATCATTTTCGATACGACGTTGCGTGACGGCGAGCAATCGCCCGGCGCGTCGATGACGAAGGAAGAGAAAATCCGCATCGCGAAGCATCTCGAGCGGATGAAGGTCGACGTGATCGAGGCCGGCTTCGCGGCCAGCTCGAACGGCGATTTCGACGCGATCCACACGATCGCCGGTCTCGTGAAGGACAGCACGATCTGCTCGTTGGCGCGGGCCAACGACAAGGACATCCAGCGCGCGGCCGACGCGCTGAAGCCGGCCAACAGCTTCCGGATCCACACGTTCATCGCGACGTCGCCGCTGCACATGGAAAAGAAGCTGCGGATGACGCCCGACCAGGTGTTCGAGCAGGCACGCCTCGCGGTGCGTTTCGCACGCAAGTTCACCGACAACGTCGAATTCTCGCCGGAAGACGGCAGCCGCTCCGACCTGGACTTCCTGTGCCGCGTGCTGGAAGCCGTGATCGCCGAGGGCGCGACGACGATCAACATCGCCGACACGGTCGGCTACGGCGTGCCGGAGCTCTACGGCAACCTCGTGAAGACGCTGCGCGAGCGCATTCCGAACTCGGACAAGGCGATCTTCTCGGTGCACTGCCATAACGACCTCGGGATGGCCGTCGCGAACTCGCTCGCGGGCGTGAAGATCGGCGGCGCGCGTCAGGTCGAGTGCACGATCAACGGTCTCGGCGAGCGCGCGGGCAACACGTCGCTCGAAGAGATCGTGATGGCCGTGAAGACGCGCAAGGATTACTTCGGCCTCGACGTCGGCATCGACACCACGCAGATCGTGCCGACGTCGAAGCTCGTGTCGCAGATCACCGGTTTCGTCGTGCAGCCGAACAAGGCGGTGGTCGGCGCGAACGCGTTCGCACACGCGTCGGGCATCCACCAGGACGGCGTGCTGAAGGCGCGCGACACCTACGAGATCATGCGCGCGGAAGACGTGGGCTGGTCCGCGAACAAGATCGTGCTCGGCAAGCTGTCGGGGCGCAACGCGTTCAAGCAGCGCCTGCAGGAGCTCGGCGTGTCGCTCGACAGCGAAGCGGAACTGAACGCCGCGTTCATGCGCTTCAAGGATCTGGCCGACCGCAAGGCCGAGATCTTCGACGAGGACATCATCGCGATCGTGTCCGAGGAATCGGCATTCGCGCACGAGCAGGAACACTTCAAGTTCGTGTCGCTGTCGCAGCGTTCGGAAACGGGCGAGCAGCCGCAGGCGAAGATCGTGTTCGCGGTCGAAGGCAAGGAAGTGACCGGCGAGGCGCGCGGCAACGGTCCGGTCGATGCGACGTTCAACGCGATCGAGGGCGAAGTCGGCAGCGGTTCCGAGCTGCTGCTTTACTCGGTGAACGCAATCACGACCGGCACGCAGGCGCAGGGCGAAGTGACCGTCCGGCTGTCGAAGAGCGGGCGGATCGTCAACGGCGTCGGCACCGATCCAGACATCGTTGCCGCGTCCGCCAAGGCGTACATCTCCGCGCTGAACAAGCTGCATTCGAAGGACGACAAGCTCAACCCGCAGCGCTCGTAAGCGGTCGCGCACAACGCATCGCCGAAACGCCCCGTGCGGCCCTGCGCCGCCGGGGCGTTTTTTCATCTGCCGCTTATTCGGCGGCCGGTGCGCGGAACAGCCAGCGGCGCGCGGCCGGGCGGGGCGCCGGGCTGCGTCGGCGGAACTCGACCGCGATTCCGCGCCGCGGCGCATCGGCGACGAACGCGTCGAGCAGTTCGAGCACGTCGTGATCGATGTAGTCGGCGCGCGTCGCGTCGATGATGATCGCCGCCCGGTCCGGAATGTGCCGCAGGTGGTGCTTGACCTGCACCTTGCCGAGAAACGACACGTCCTTGCGGAACGACAGCAGGAAGTGATCGTCGTGTTGCGCGAGCGTGACGGGGCTCTTCAGGTTCGCGGCGGCGACCGCCAGCACGCTGCATGCGAGGCCGAGCGCGATGCCGAACAGCAGGTCGACCGCGAGCACGCCGGCGATCGTCGCGGCGAACGGCACGAACGCGGCCGGCCCCTGCTTCATCACCGAGCGGAACAACGCCGGTTTCGCGAGCTTGAAGCCCGTGTGGATCAGGATCGCGGCGAGGCTCGCGAGCGGGATCAAGTTGATCAGGCCGGTGAGCGCGAACACGCTTGCGAGCAGCAGCATCCCGTGGACGATTGCCGACATCCGGCTTTGCGCGCCTGCATTGACGTTGACCGAACTGCGCACGATCACCGACGTGATCGGCAGGCCGCCGAACGCGCCCGCGACGAGATTGCCGACGCCCTGGGCCTTCAGTTCGCGGTCGGGCTGGGTCGGCCGGCGCTTCGGGTCGATCTGCTCGACCGCTTCGAGGCTCAGCAGCGTCTCGAGGCTCGCGACGACCGCGAGCGTGATCGCGACGCGCCACACGTCGGGATTGACGAGCTGCGTGAAGTTCGGGCCAAGCTCCGCGTGCTTGAGCGATGCCGCGAAAGCCGCGAACGATCCGAGTTCGGGCAGCGTCACGCGATGGGCGGCGCCCGGCGCGACCGACGGCGCGACGAGGCCCAGCACGAGCGTCGCGCCGATGCCCAGCACGACGACCGCGAGCGGTGCGGGCACCGAACGCACCAGCGCGAAGCGGCGCAGCGCGGGCGTGTCCCACGCGGCCATCAGTGCGAGCGAGGCGAGCGCGATGGCCGTGGCGGCCCACGCGACCGGCAGGCTCGGCCAGTTCGCAAACGATTGCGCGCCCGAGCCGCCGATGCCGAACGCGAACGGAATCTGCTTCACGATCAGCAGCAGGCCGATTGCGGCGAGCATGCCCTTGATGACGGGCGACGGCACGTAGGCGGCGAAGCGGCCGGCGCGCAGCATGCCGAATCCGAACTGCAGCACGCCGGACAGCAGCACCGCGAGCAGGAATGCGGAGAAGCTGCCGAGTTGCGCGATCCCTTCGACGACGATCACGACGAGGCCGGCGGCCGGCCCGCTGACGGACAACGACGAACCGCTCAGCAGCGCGACGACGATGCCGCCGACGATGCCGGATACGAGCCCGGCGAACGGCTCGACGCCGGATGCATTGGCGATGCCGAGACAGAGCGGCAGTGCGACGAGGAAAACGACGATGCCGGCGACGACGTCGCGCGGCAGGGTGGACAGGCGCTCGTTCAGTTTCATGATTGGGGCGATTTCGTTGGCATAGGAGACGGGGGAATCAGCCGAGCGCGGCGGCCGTAGCGGCCAGCGCGGGCTCGACATTGGCGGGCGGCGTCGCGTAGCCGGAATCGAGTTCCTGCAGGCGGCCGTCGGCGAGCGAAAAGATCCAGCCGTGCACGAGCGGCGACCGTTCCCGGCCGCGCACGATCGGCGATGCGCGCAGCAGCCGTACCTGTTCGAGCACGTTCAGCTCGGCGAGGCGGTCGGCGGCGGCTGTGTCGTCGAGCCCGTCGAGCGTGTCGCGATGGCGCCGCGCGAGCGCGCAGAGCGGTGCGATGCGGCGCGCGACGTGCGGCAGCTCGGACGGCGGTGGCAGCAGAGACGCGCGCACGCCGCCGCACCCGTAGTGCCCGCACACGATCACATGGTCGACCTGCAGCACGCGCACCGCATACTCGAGCACGCTGGCGGAATTGTCGTCGTCGGGATGGAACAGGTTCGCGATGTTGCGATGGACGAACAGTTCGCCGGGTGCGCAGTGCGTGATGGTTTCGGCGGGCACGCGGCTGTCCGAGCAGCCGATCCACAGCACGCGCGGATTCTGGCCGCGCGCGAGCGCGTCGAAAAAGCCGGGCGTGTGTTCGTGCGTCTCGCGGGCCCAGGCAATGTTGGCAACCAGCATGCTCTTGGGGCGGTTCATGAGGACTCCTTTATGACAAAGGCAAATAAATATCGGCCGAAATAGCGCAATAAGTTTCTTTCTGAACTGAAAGGTTCAATTTCGACTGATATTAGGGGTATGCCCTAGCACTTCGGGTGTGTTGAAACAAATTGTTTCAAATTGGGTTGGTGTAGTGCATTGCGTGCACCAACCCAACGCATGACATGCGTTGCGCATGCCTGTTTCCGCGTGAAGGCCCGCATGACGGGGATTTCAGCGTGTTGCCATCGGAATGCCATCGATCGGAAAAGATTTCCGTCGTATTTCCTGAATTAATCGGACGGCGGAAAAAAGGAGTGGCCATTCGCGCAATAATTCGTGAATGGCCATTGTGAAAATTGCGCGTAAATGCGCAATCGGTCAGAACAGGTTGCGGCGATCGGGATCGTGCAGCGGGTCCGGCGTTTTCTGCGTGATGCGCAGGATGCCCTGCGGATCGAAGTAGAAGCTGTACATCATGTACCAGACGTTGTCCTCGAGATACCGGTACGTCCACACCTCGCGCTTCATCAGCGGGAAGTAGGACGTCTCGACGGGGCGTCCGAAATTGACGAGGACATCGGTCTTCGTCCACTTGCCGATCTCCGCACGATAGAACTCGCTCGGCTGCAGCACCTGGCGCACGTTGACGATCTTGTGGGACGCGTCGACGTCGGCCGCGATCGTGACCTCGCCCATCGGCTGGGTCGGCCACATCAGGCGCTTGCCGCCGCCGGGCAGGTCGTAGATCTCGCGCGGCGGACCCATGCGCGCGACGATCGCCGACTCGTCCTGGCCCGCCTGGTATTGCTGCCACGGTTGCGCACAACCGGCCAGCAGCGCGGCGGCACAGGCGAGCAGCACCGGCAGGCGCGCGGGAATGCGTATGCGCATGGGGATTCTCCAGAATACGGAAACAGGTTCCGTTTTATCACGGACGGCGCGCGACGGCACATCGCGTCGAAAAAATCGGTACGGATCGCCGGCGCTGTCGCGCTTGCGGCCGGCAGGGGCGCCGGCCTATGATCCGCGCTTCTCGGGCAGATCGAAGGGCAGGTAGCCGATGCAGGGGTGGAAGCGGTGCGCGCTCGCGTTGAGCGCGGGGTGGATGCTGGTGTCGTCCGCGTTTGCCGGCGGCGAGCCGGTGCGGATCGCGCTGATCGAAGGGATGTCGGGCCCGTTCGCGAACGCCGGCGCGGCGGTCGAGCGCAACCTGCGCTTCGGCGTCGAGCAGGTCAACGCGTCGGGCGGCGTGAAGCTGCGCGACGGCGCGCATCCGCTCGAGCTCGTCGTGCTCGACAGCAAGGGCAGCCCGGAGGAGGCGCTCGTGCAGTTGCGCGCGGCCGCGGACCGGCATATCGGTTTCGTCGCGCAGGGCAACAGTTCGGCCGTCGCGGCCGCACTCGTCGCGGCGCTCGACAAGCTGAACGCACGCGACCCGGACAAGCGGATGCTGTTCCTCAACTATTCGGCCGACGATCCGGCGCTGACCGACGCGCGCTGCAGTTTCTGGCATTTCCGCTTCGACGCGCACGCGGGGATGCGGATGGCCGCGCTCGCGGACGTGATGGCGCGCGACCGCGCGCTGCGCAAGGTCTATCTGCTGAACCAGGACTACAGTTTCGGCCGCGACGTCAGCGCGCTCGCGCGGCAGACGCTGGCCGCGCGGCGCCCGGACGTGACGATCGCCGGCGATGAATTCCACCCGATCGGCCGGATCAAGGATTTCTCGCCGTATATCGCGAAGATCCGCGCGAGCGGCGCGGACGCCGTCGTGACCGGTAACTGGGGCAACGACCTCACGTTGCTCGTGAAGGCGGCGCGCGAGCAGGGGCTGAATGCGAAGTTCTATACGTTCTACGGCAACAGCCTCGGCGCGCCGGCCGCGCTCGGCGATGCGGGCGTCGGGCGGGTCGTCGCCGTGGCGGACTGGCACCCGAACGCGGGCGGCGCGAAATCCGACGCGTTCTACCGCGCGTTCCGGGCTCGTTTCCCGGCCGCGCAGGATGACTATCCGGTACGGCGAATGAGCGTGATGATCGAGATGCTGGCCGCCGCGATGAACCGCGCGGGGTCGGCCGACCCCGTCGCGGCCGCGCGTGCGCTCGAGGGCTTGTCGTTCGACGACGGCTTCCACGCGTCGCGGATGCGCGCGCAGGATCACCAGTTGATCCAGCCCCTTTACGTGATGGAGATGGACAAGGCCGGCACGCCGGGCGTGCGCTTCGACAACGAGGGTTCGGGCTACGGTTTCCGGACGGTGCTGGCGGTACCGGCGCAGCGCACGGAAATGCCGTCTGCCTGTTCGATGACGCGCCCGTGACAGGGGCGGTGGGAACGGTGTGGAGTTGTGTTACAATGCCCGCCGGTTGTAAGTCACGGCACGGCCATTCTTCCGTGTCCGCCTGTTCAGTTAGAAAGGAAATCACATGTCTGTTGCAGATATCAAGAAGTCGGAAGTCGTTGCTCAGTTCGCCCGCGGTACCAACGACACGGGGTCGCCCGAAGTCCAGGTCGCACTGCTGACCGCACGTATCGTCGAACTGACGGGTCACTTCAAGACCCACGCGAAGGATCACCACAGCCGCCGCGGCCTGCTGCGCATGGTTAGCCGCCGCCGCAAGCTGCTCGACTACCTCAAGGGCAAGGATGCCGACCGTTACCGCGCACTGATCGAGAAGCTGGGTCTGCGTAAGTAATCGAGGCGATTGCCGCCAGCAAGATGCCTGTGTCAGTCCGCTGATACAGGCATTTTGTTTTTGCGCGGTGCGAGCGTCACACGCACCGCAGGCTGCCAGGCACGTTCGTGCCGGGCTGCCGCAACGGCTGATGCCGGGGTCGGGATTTGTGTCATTCCAGCGCGTCGCTGCCCGAGCGCCGCGCTGGAATGGCATAAAAAACACACCTTGCTCCGGGTGATTCGGTCGGGACGCCGCCGCGCGGGATGGCCGGCGCGGCGAATGAAATGCATGAATTCAAAGGAGCAACCATGTCCATGTTCAACAAGGTCGTGAAGGAATTCCAGTGGGGCCAGCACAAGGTGCGCCTCGAAACCGGTGAAGTCGCTCGCCAGGCAAGCGGCGCCGTGATCGTCGACGTCGAAGACACCGTCGTGCTGGCAACCGTCGTCGGCGCGAAGTCGGCGAAGCCGGGTCAGGATTTCTTCCCGCTGACCGTCGACTACCTCGAAAAGACCTACTCGGCCGGCAAGATCCCGGGCGGCTTCTTCCGCCGCGAAGGCCGTCCGTCGGAGCACGAGACGCTGACGTCGCGCCTGATCGACCGTCCGCTGCGCCCGCTGTTCCCGGAAGGCTTCTACAACGAAGTCCAGGTCGTGATCCACGTGCTGTCCGTGAACCCGGAAATCCCGGCGGACATCCCCGCGCTGATCGGCGCATCGGCTGCGCTCGCCGTGTCGGGCCTGCCGTTCAACGGCCCGGTCGGTGCCGCGCGCGTCGCGTACATCGACAACGCCTACGTGCTGAACCCGACGCGCGACCAGCTCAAGGCGTCGAGCCTCGACCTCGTCGTCGCGGGTACGGAACGCGCGGTGCTGATGGTCGAATCGGAAGCCGACCAGCTGTCGGAAGACGTGATGCTGGGCGCCGTGGTGTTCGGTCACGAGCAGATGCAAGTGGCGATCGACGCGATCCACGAACTGGTGCGCGAAGGCGGCAAGCCCGAGTGGGACTGGCAGCCGGCGCCGAAGAACGAGGCGCTGATCGCGCGCGTGACCGAGCTGGCGCAGAACGACCTGCTCGCCGCTTACCAGCTCCGCGACAAGCAGGCTCGCTCGACGAAGCTGAAGGAAGTCTATTCGGCGACTTCGGCGAAGCTCGAGGAAGACGCGCTGGCGGCCGGCACGGTTGCTGCCGACAAGGCCACCGTCGGCAACGTCCTGTTCGACATCGAGGCAAAGATCGTCCGTTCGCAGATCCTGAACGGCGAGCCGCGCATCGACGGCCGCGACACGCGCACCGTGCGCCCGATCGAGATCCGCACCGGCGTGCTGCCGCGCACCCACGGCTCGGCGCTGTTCACGCGTGGCGAAACGCAGGCGCTGGTCGTCGCGACGCTCGGCACGAAGGGTGACGAGCAGATCATCGACGCGCTCGAAGGCGAGTACCGCGAGCGCTTCATGCTCCACTACAACATGCCCCCGTTCGCGACCGGCGAAACGGGCCGCGTCGGCTCGCCGAAGCGCCGCGAAATCGGCCACGGCCGCCTCGCGAAGCGTGCGCTGGTCAAGTGCCTGCCGAGCGCCGACGAATTCGGCTACTCGATCCGCGTCGTGTCGGAAATCACCGAGTCGAACGGTTCGTCGTCGATGGCATCGGTGTGCGGCGGCTGCCTCGCGCTGATGGACGCCGGCGTGCCGATGAAGGCGCACGTCGCGGGCATCGCGATGGGCCTGATCCTCGAAGGCAACAAGTTCGCGGTGCTGACCGACATCCTCGGCGACGAAGATCACCTCGGCGACATGGACTTCAAGGTGGCCGGCACGGAGCAAGGCGTGACGGCGCTGCAGATGGACATCAAGATCCAGGGCATCACGAAGGAAATCATGCAGGTCGCGCTCGCGCAGGCGAAGGAAGGCCGCATGCACATCCTCGGCAAGATGACGTCGGCGGTCTCGGGCGCGAACACGCAACTGTCGGAATTCGCGCCGCGCATGATCACGATCAAGATCAACCCGGAAAAGATCCGCGACGTGATCGGCAAGGGCGGTTCGGTGATCCGCGCGCTGACGGAAGAAACGGGCACGACCATCGACATCTCGGACGACGGCGTCGTGACGATCGCGAGCACGAACAGCGACGGCATGGCCGAAGCGAAGAAGCGCATCGAGAACATCACGGCAGAGATCGAAGTCGGCCAGGTGTACGAAGGCACGGTGCTGAAGCTGCTCGATTTCGGCGCGATCGTGAACCTGCTGCCGGGCAAGGACGGCCTGCTGCACATCTCGGAAATCGTCAACGAGCGTGTGAAGGACATCAACGACTACCTGAAGGAAGGCCAGCCGGTCAAGGTCAAGGTGATCCAGACGGACGAGAAGGGTCGCGTGCGTCTGTCGGCAAAGGCGCTGCTGAATGAAGCAGCGGCAGCGTCGCAGTCGGACACGCCGCCGCAGCAGTAAGCGGGCAGGCGGACCAACGGCCGGCAGTGCGAAAGCGCGCCGGCCGTTTTTTCTGTAGCATCGTTGTGCGGCGCAACAGCGCCGGCGACGCGCCCGTGCCGCGCGCACGGGCGCGCCATCCGATTCCGATCCTGGAGCCACCGTCACCATGAAAGCCATCGAAATCACCGAATTCGGCGCCCCCGACGTGCTGAAGCTCGCGGAGCGTCCGCGCCCCGAACCGAAGCGCGGCGAGGTGCTGATCAAGGTGGCGGCTTCCGGCGTGAACCGGCCCGACGTATTCCAGCGCAAGGGCGCCTATGCGCCGCCGCCGGGCGCGTCGGATCTGCCGGGCCTCGAGGTCGCGGGCGAGATCGTCGGCGGCGACCTGTCCGATGCCGCGCTGAACCCGTTCGGCCTGAAGCTCGGCGATCGCGTGTGTGCGCTGCTCGCGGGTGGCGGTTATGCCGAGTATGCGGTCGCACCGCTGCCGCAATGCCTGCCGGTGCCCGACGGGCTCACCGATATCGAGGCCGCGTCGCTGCCTGAAACGTTCTTCACCGTATGGAGCAACGTGTTCGACCGTGCGCAGCTCGGCGCAGGCGAGGGCGGCGAGCAGGAAACGCTGCTCGTGCAGGGCGGCTCGAGCGGCATCGGCGTGACGGCGATCCAGATCGCGCATGCGCTCGGTTTTCGCGTGTTCGCGACGGCCGGCACCGCCGACAAGTGCCGTGCGTGCGAGGCGCTCGGCGCCGAGCGCGCAATCAACTACAAGACCGAAGACTTCGTCGAGGTCGTGAAGTCGCTGACGCACGATCGCGGCGTCGACGTGATCCTCGACATGGTGGCGGGCTCGTACGTGCCGCGCGAGCTGTCCGCGCTCGCGGACGGCGGCCGTCTCGTGCTGATCGCGCTGCTCGGCGGCGCGAAGGCCGACGTCAACCTGAGCGAGATCCTGCGGCGTCGGCTGACGGTCACGGGTTCCACGCTGCGGCCGCGCCCGGTCGAGTTCAAGGCGCGCATCGCCGCGCAACTGAAGGCGCGCGTGTGGCCGCTGATCGCAGACGGCCGCATCAAGCCGGTGATCTATCGTGTGCTGCCGGCCGCGGAAGCCGCGCAGGCGCACGCGCTGATGGAAAGCAGCGAGCACACCGGCAAGATCGTGCTCGATTGGGGTACGAACGCCTGACGGCCCGTGCGGCCGGGCTTGACATGCGCGGTTTGACCGGTTCAAGCCGTGCGCAGTAAAATCGCAGGTTTGCTTCGCCAGATCAAACCTGACGGCCGGTTCCCGGCGCGTTAATGACACAAGCGGTGACGAGACATACACGATGTCGAAACAGAGAACTAAGCGGGTGATCGGCAACTGGAAGATGCACGGCCGGCTGGCCGGCAACCAGGCGTTGCTGAACGAAGTGGTGCAGGGCGCGGGCGCGGTGGCGGCCGAAACGTCGGTCGGCGTGTGCGTGCCGTTCCCCTATCTCGCGCAGGTTCAGGCGCAGCTCGACGGCGGCCGTGTCGCCTGGGGCGCGCAGGACGTGTCCGCGCACGAGCAGGGCGCGTTCACCGGCGAAGTGGCGGCCGCGATGGTTGCGGAATTCGGCGCACGCTATGCGATCGTCGGCCATTCGGAGCGTCGCGCGTATCACGGCGAGCGCAACGAGACGGTCGCGGCGAAGACGCAGCGCGCGCTCGCGGCCGGTCTCACGCCGGTCGTGTGCGTCGGCGAGACGCTCGACGAGCGCGAGTCGGGCGCGACCGAGCAGGTCGTCGGTGCGCAGCTCGACGCGGTGCTGGCCGTGCTGACGGCCGACGAGGCTGCGCGCATCGTCGTCGCGTACGAGCCGGTCTGGGCGATCGGCACGGGCAAGAGCGCGACGTCGGCGCAGGCACAGGACGTGCACGCGTTCCTGCGTGCGCGTCTCGCGGCAAAGGGGGCGGCGGACGTGTCCGTGCTGTACGGCGGCAGCGTGAAGCCGGACAACGCGGAAGAGCTGTTCGCGCAGCCGGACATCGACGGCGGCCTGATCGGCGGCGCGTCGCTGAAGGCGGAAGATTTCCTGGCGATCTGCCGGGCCGCGCGTTGAGCGGTCTGCGATCGAATTGAACCATGACGGCGGCCGGTCGATCCGGTCGCCCGATCCAATCGGGTGGGTGTGATGCTGTTATTCAAAACGCTGATTATTGTGGTGCAGGTGCTGTCTGCACTCGGTGTGATTGGTCTCGTGCTGCTGCAGCACGGCAAGGGTGCCGACATGGGCGCTGCATTCGGCAGCGGCGCGTCGGGCAGCCTGTTCGGTGCGACGGGCTCGGCGAACTTCCTGTCGCGCACGACGGGCATTCTCGCGACGATCTTTTTTATCGCGACGCTCGCGCTGACGTACCTTGGTTCGTACAAGTCGACGCCGTCGGCAGGCGTGCTCGGCGCGGCTGCGACCGCACCGGCGTCGGCGCCTGCAGCGTCGGCGCCGGCTGTTGCGGCATCCGCTGCCGCGGGTTCGGCTGCAAGCGCGCCGGGTCAGGATGTTCCGAAATAAAAAGTTAAAATTTTTGCGTCTGTGCGTTGAACAATTCTAGAAGTCAGGTTAGAATTTAAGTCTTGAAGCGATTCGCGGGAAACAAGCAGGACGACCCGAGTTGCATGCAGTGCCGACGTGGTGAAATTGGTAGACACGCTATCTTGAGGGGGTAGTGGCGAAAGCTGTGCGAGTTCGAGTCTCGCCGTCGGCACCAAAGTTACTCAATGCCAGCCGCTTCCAGTGGCTGGCATTTTTCATTTCTGGGGTGTGCTTGCGGTTGTCTTGCGATCGCCTGCACTCCGAAATGATTCCTTCCGCCGGATAGTGGTATTCTCCGGACGCTCAGAACCAACCGATAGAGGATTGCCTTGAACCTCGCAGCCTATTACCCCGTCTTGTTGTTCCTCCTCGTGGGCACTGGTTTAGGTATAGCGCTGGTCAGCATCGGCAAGCTCCTTGGTCCCAACAAGCCGGACGTCGAGAAGAACGCACCGTACGAGTGCGGCTTCGAAGCCTTTGAAGACGCCCGGATGAAATTCGACGTCCGGTATTACCTCGTCGCCATCCTGTTCATCATCTTCGATCTCGAAACCGCATTCCTGTTTCCGTGGGGCGTCGCGCTCCGGGACATCGGCTGGCCGGGTTTCATCGCAATGATGATTTTTCTGCTCGAATTCCTGCTGGGCTTTGCCTATATCTGGAAGAAAGGCGGGCTCGACTGGGAGTGATGGGTTAATCGCCGGTTTGCATGGGCGGCCACGCTCGGTCGCTCGTCTGGAGTGGAAAGCAAATGAGTATCGAAGGGGTCTTGAAGGAAGGGTTTGTCACCACGACGGCTGACAAGCTGATCAACTGGACGCGTACCGGCTCGCTGTGGCCGATGACGTTCGGGCTCGCGTGTTGCGCCGTCGAGATGATGCATGCGGGCGCGGCCCGTTACGATCTGGACCGGTTCGGCGTCGTGTTTCGTCCGAGCCCGCGTCAGTCGGACGTGATGATCGTCGCCGGCACGCTCTGCAACAAGATGGCGCCCGCGTTGCGCCGCGTGTATGACCAGATGGCCGAGCCGCGCTGGGTGATCTCGATGGGGTCGTGCGCGAACGGCGGTGGTTATTACCACTACTCGTACTCGGTGGTCCGCGGCTGCGACCGGATCGTGCCGGTCGACGTCTACGTGCCGGGCTGCCCGCCCACGGCCGAGGCGCTGGTCTACGGCGTGATCCAGCTTCAGGCGAAGATCCGCCGCACCAATACCATCGCCCGTCAATAAAGCCCCGAGCGTCCCCTCAATATGGCAAGCAAAATCGAGACCCTCAAGGCAAACCTCGAAGCCGCGCTCGGCGCGCGCATGGTGAGCCTCACCGAAGCGATCGGTGAACTGACGCTCGTCGTGAAGGCGAGCGATTACCTCGAAGTCGCAAAAACGCTGCGCGACGATCCGAAGCTCCGTTTCGAGCAACTGATCGACCTCTGCGGCGTCGACTACCAGACCTTCGGCGACGGCGCCTACGACGGCCCGCGCTTCGCGGCCGTGTCGCACCTGCTGTCGGTCACGAACAACTGGCGCCTGCGCCTGCGCGCGTTCGCGCCGGACGACGACCTGCCGATCGTGGCGTCGCTGGTCGACATCTGGACCTCCGCGAACTGGTACGAGCGCGAAGCGTTCGACCTGTACGGCATCGTGTTCGAAGGCCACCCCGACCTGCGCCGCATCCTCACCGACTACGGCTTCATCGGCCACCCGTTCCGCAAGGACTTCCCGGTGTCGGGCTACGTCGAAATGCGTTACGACCCGGAAGAAAAGCGGGTCGTGTACCAGCCGGTGACGATCGAGCCGCGCGAAATCACGCCGCGCGTGATCCGCGAGGATCGCTATGGCGGTCTGAAACATTAAGGGGGCGTCATGGCAGAAATCAAGAACTACACGCTCAACTTCGGCCCGCAGCACCCGGCAGCGCACGGCGTGCTGCGCCTCGTGCTCGAGCTCGACGGCGAAGTCATCCAGCGTGCCGATCCGCACATCGGCCTGCTGCACCGCGCGACCGAAAAGCTCGCGGAATCCAAGACCTTTATCCAGTCCGTGCCGTACATGGATCGTCTCGACTACGTGTCGATGATGGTCAACGAGCACGGCTACGTGCTCGCGATCGAAAAGCTGCTCGGCATCGACGTGCCGGAGCGCGCGCAGTACATCCGCGTGCTGTTCGACGAGATCACGCGCGTGCTGAACCACCTGATGTGGATCGGCGCGCACGCACTCGACGTCGGCGCGATGGCCGTGTTCCTGTACGCATTCCGCGAACGCGAAGACCTGATGGACGTGTACGAAGCGGTGTCCGGCGCGCGGATGCACGCGGCGTACTATCGTCCGGGCGGCGTCTACCGCGACCTGCCTGACGCAATGCCGCAATACAAGGCGTCGAAGATTCGCAACGAGAAGGCGCTCGCGAAGATGAACGAAGCGCGCAGCGGCTCGGTGCTCGACTTCATCGACGATTTCTTCACGCGCTTCCCGAAGTGCGTCGACGAATACGAAACGCTGCTCACCGACAACCGGATCTGGAAGCAGCGTCTGGTCGGGATCGGCGTGGTCAGTCCCGAACGTGCGCTGCAGATGGGCATGACGGGCCCGATGCTGCGCGGCTCGGGCATCGCGTGGGACCTGCGCAAGAAGCAGCCGTACGAAGTGTACGATCGCATGGATTTCGACGTGCCGGTCGGCGTGAACGGCGATTGCTACGACCGCTATCTGGTGCGCGTCGAAGAAATGCGCCAGTCGATCCGCATCGCGAAACAGTGTATTGAGTGGCTCCGCAAGAATCCGGGCCCGGTGATGACGGACAATCACAAGGTTGCACCGCCGTCGCGCGTCGGCATGAAGACCAACATGGAAGACTTGATTCACCACTTCAAGCTCTTCACCGAAGGTTTCCATGTGCCGGAAGGCGAAGCGTACGCGGCGGTCGAGCATCCGAAGGGCGAGTTCGGCATCTACCTCGTGTCGGACGGTGCCAACAAGCCGTATCGCCTCAAGATTCGCGCACCGGGTTTCGCGCACCTGGCGTCGCTCGACGAAATGGCGCGCGGTCACATGATCGCCGACGCCGTCACGATCATCGGTACACAGGACATCGTGTTCGGCGAGATCGATCGCTAATGGTTGCGCCGCCCGTTTGCTCCGGGCGGCGAGCGGTAAGTCACACGCGATGCGCGCTGAACCGGCGCGACTTCGCAAGCTGTCAACAGAGTGAGCGCCAGGTCTGCCGTCCATGCACCCCAAGTGTGCGGCAGGTTCTTCGTTCGGTAGGAATTGAAAGAGTCGTGTCTGAAAATGATCTCAGCTGAAGGCCTGAAGGAAATCGATCGAGCGTTGACGAAGTATCCCGCCGATCAGAAACAGTCCGCCGTGATGTCGGCGTTGGCCGTTGCTCAGGAAGAGCACGGCTGGCTGTCGCCCGAACTGATGCAGTTCGTTGCGGACTATCTCGGCATGCCGGCCGTCGCCGTGCAGGAAGTCGCGACGTTCTACACGATGTACGAGCTCAACCCGGTCGGCAAGCACAAGATCACGCTCTGCACGAACCTGCCGTGCCAGCTTGGCCCGCACGGCGGTGCGGAAGCGACTGCCGACTACCTGAAACAGAAGCTGGGCATCGGCTTCGGCGAGACCACGCCCGACGGCAAGTTCACGCTGAAGGAAGGCGAATGCATGGGCTCGTGCGGCGATGCGCCGGTGCTGCTGGTGAACAATCACAGAATGTGCAGCTTCATGAGCCGCGAGAAGATCGACCAGCTGCTTGAGGAGCTCTCGAAATGACGTCCCTCCACGACCGTCACATCAAACCGCTGATCCTCGCTGGTCTGAACGGCGAGAACTGGCATCTCGAAGACTACGTCGCGCGCGGCGGCTACAAGCAGCTGCGCCGCATTCTCGAAGAAAAGATTCCGCCCGAGCAGGTGATCGCCGACGTCAAGGCGTCGGGCCTGCGCGGCCGTGGCGGTGCGGGCTTCCCGACCGGCCTGAAGTGGAGCTTCATGCCGCGCCAGTTCCCGGGGCAGAAGTACCTCGTCTGCAACTCGGACGAAGGCGAGCCGGGCACGTTCAAGGATCGCGACATCCTGCGCTGGAACCCGCACGCGCTGATCGAAGGCATGGCCATCGGTGCATACGCGATGGGCATCACCGTCGGCTACAACTACATCCACGGCGAAATCTTCGAAGTGTATCGACGCTTCGAGGCCGCGCTCGATGAAGCGCGCGCCGCAGGCTTCCTCGGCGACCACATCATGGGCTCCGAATTCTCGTTCCAGCTGCACGCGCACCACGGTTACGGCGCGTACATCTGCGGCGAGGAAACGGCGCTGCTCGAGTCGCTCGAAGGCAAGAAGGGCCAGCCGCGCTTCAAGCCGCCGTTCCCGGCGAGCTTCGGCGTGTACGGCAAGCCGACCACGATCAACAACACCGAGACGTTCGCCGCGGTGCCGTTCCTGCTGTCCATCGGGCCGCAGAATTATCTCGAGATCGGCAAGCCGAACAACGGCGGCACGAAGATTTTCTCGGTGTCGGGCGACGTCGAGCGTCCGGGCAACTACGAAGTGCCGCTCGGCACGCCGTTCGCGACGCTGATGGAGCTCGCCGGCGGGATGCGCGGCGGCAAGAAGATCAAGGCCGTGATTCCGGGCGGTTCGTCGGCGCCGGTGATCCCGGGCGACATCATGATGCAGACCGATCTCGACTACGATTCGATCGCGAAGGCGGGCTCGATGCTCGGCTCCGGCGCGGTGATCGTGATGGACGAGACGCGTTGCATGGTGCGCTCGCTGCTGCGCCTGTCGTACTTCTACTACGAGGAATCGTGCGGCCAGTGCACGCCGTGCCGTGAAGGCACCGGCTGGCTGTATCGCGTCGTGAACCGTATCGAGCACGGCGAAGGCCGCCAGGAAGATCTGGACCTGCTGAACTCGGTTGCCGAGAACATCATGGGCCGCACGATCTGTGCGCTCGGCGATGCGGCGGCGATGCCGGTACGCGGGATGCTCAAGCACTACTGGGACGAATTCGCGTACCACGTCGAGCACAAGCACTGCATGGTCGGCGGCCACGCGCACGCGGCTGCGGCCTGAAGCGAACCCGGTTGCGGAATTTGAGCGCACGGTCGGGCGAAGGCGCGAACGGGCGGAAATAGGTTAAGGACCATTCACCATCATGGTTGAACTTGAAATAGACGGCAAGAAGGTCGAGGTGCCCGAAGGCAGCATGGTGATCCAGGCTGCGCACAAGGCGGATACGTACATTCCTCACTTCTGCTATCACAAGAAGCTGTCGGTTGCGGCCAACTGCCGGATGTGTCTCGTCGAAGTCGAGAAGATGCCGAAGGCCGTGCCTGCCTGCGCGACTCCCGTGTCGGCCGGCATGATCGTCCACACGCAGTCCGACAAGGCCGTGAAGGCGCAGCAGTCGGTGATGGAATTCCTCCTCATCAATCACCCGCTCGATTGCCCGATCTGCGATCAGGGCGGCGAATGCCAGCTGCAGGATCTGGCGGTCGGCTACGGCAAGTCGTCGTCGCGCTACTCGGAAGAAAAGCGCGTGGTGTTCCACAAGAACGTGGGCCCGCTGATCTCGATGGAAGAAATGTCGCGCTGCATCCACTGCACGCGCTGCGTCCGCTTCGGCCAGGAAATCGCCGGCGTGATGGAGTTCGGCATGCTGGGCCGCGGCGAGCACTCGGAAATCACGACGTTCGTCGGCAAGACGGTCGACTCCGAGCTGTCGGGCAACATGATCGACCTGTGCCCGGTCGGCGCGCTGACCAGCAAGCCGTTCCGCTACAGCGCCCGGACGTGGGAACTGTCGCGCCGCAAGTCGGTGAGCCCGCACGATTCCGTCGGCGCGAACCTCGTCGTGCAGGTGAAGAACAACCGCGTGATGCGCGTGCTGCCGTTCGAGAACGAAGCGATCAACGAATGCTGGATCTCGGACAAGGACCGCTTCTCGTACGAAGGCCTCAACAGCGAAGAGCGCCTGACGAAGCCGATGCTGAAGCAGGGCGGCCAGTGGATCGAAACCGACTGGCAGACCGCGCTCGAATATGTCGCGAAGGGCCTGAAGGGCATCGCCGCGGATCACGGCGCGAACGCGCTGGCGATGCTCGCGAGCGCGCACAGCACCGCTGAAGAGCTGTTCCTCGTGAAGCAGCTCGCACACGAACTGAAGACGCCGAACGTCGATTTCCGTCTGCGTCAGCAGGATTTCTCGGCGCCGGTCCAGGGCGCGCCGTGGCTCGGCATGCCGATCGCCGACCTGTCGAACGTGGACGCCGCGTTCGTCGTCGGTTCGTTCCTGCGCCGCGACCACCCGCTGTTCGCCGCGCGCCTGCGCCAGGCCGCGAAGAACGGCGCGAAGCTGCACTTCCTGCACGCAACCGGTGACGACGCACTGATCCCGACCGCGCAGCGCATCGTCGCCGCGCCGTCGGCATGGCTCGACGAGCTGGCCGGCATCGCCGCGGCCGTCGCGCAACTGCGCGGCGTCGCGCTGCCTGATACGCTCGCCGGCGTCACCGCATCGCCGGCCGCTCAGGCGGTCGCGCAGTCGCTCGCGAACGGCGAGCGCCGCGCGGTGCTGCTCGGCAACGTCGCGGTCCGCCATCCGGAATTCGCGAAGCTGCACGCGGTCGCCCAGTGGATCGCCGACAACACCGGCGCGACGTTCGGCTTCCTGACGGAAGCGGCGAACACGGTCGGCGCACACGTCGTCGGCGCGCTGCCGGGCGAAGGCGGCCTGAATGCACGCGAAGCGTTCGCGCAGCCCCGCAAGGGCTACGTGTTGCTGAACGTCGAACCGGAATTCGACACCGCCGATCCGGCGCAGGCGCTTGCCGCGCTGAACCAGGCGGAGATGGTCGTCGTGATGTCGCCGTTCAAGCACGGCCTCGACTACGCCGACGTACTGCTGCCGGTTGCGCCGTTCACGGAAACGTCCGGCACGTTCGTCAACGCGGAAGGCACCGTGCAGAGCTTCAACGGCGTCGTGCGCCCGCTCGGCGACACGCGTCCGGCCTGGAAGGTGCTGCGCGTGCTCGGCAGCCTGCTCAGCCTGCCGAACTTCGAATACGAGACGGCGGAAGAAGTGCGCCTCGCGGCGCTCGGCGATGAAGGCGTCGCGGGCCGTCTGTCGAACCAGACGTCGGTCGCGCCGACGCGCGTCGCGGCGAATGCCGCGAACGGCGGCTTCGAGCGCCTGGCCGATGTGCCGATCTATCACGCCGACGCGCTCGTGCGCCGCGCAGGTGCACTGCACCTGACGGCCGCCGCGAAGGCGGCGAATGCCGCAGCCCTGCCGGCCGCGCTGTTCGACAAGCTGGGCTTGAAGGAAGGCGACGCCGTGCGCGTGCGCCAGGGCGAGCGTGCGGTGCAGTTGCCGGCCGTGCGCGACGCGAATCTTGCGGAGACGGTCGTTCGCGTGTCGGCGGCGACGCCTGCCGGCGCAGCGCTCGGCAGCCTGTCCGGTGAACTGGTGGTGGAGAAGGCGTAAATGAGCTTGTTCGATACGATCAACGCGGGCGGAGCCCAGCTTCTCGGCTTCGCGTGGCCGACGGTGTGGGCAATCGTGCGCATCCTCGTCGTCTCCGTCGTCATCCTGCTGTGCGTCGCGTACCTGATTCTGTGGGAACGCAAGCTGATCGGCTGGATGCACGTGCGTCTCGGCCCGAACCGCGTCGGCCCCGGCGGCCTGCTGCAGCCGATCGCCGACGTGCTGAAGCTGCTGCTGAAGGAAGTCATTCAGCCGAGCGCCGCCAGCCGCTGGCTGTACCTGATCGCGCCGGTCATGACCGTCGTGCCGGCATTCGCCGTGTGGGCCGTGATCCCGTTCCAGGCTCAGGCCGTGCTCGCGAACATCAATGCGGGCCTGCTGTACGCGATGGCGATCTCGTCGATCGGCGTGTACGCGGTGATTCTCGCGGGCTGGGCGTCGAACTCCAAGTACGCGTTCCTCGGCGCGATGCGCGCCGCGGCGCAGATGGTCTCGTACGAAATCTCGATGGGCTTCGCGCTGGTGCTCGTGCTGATGACGGCCGGCAGCCTGAACATGTCGGAAATCGTCGGTTCGCAACAGCACGGCTTCTTCGCGGGCCACGGCGTGAACTTCCTGTCGTGGAACTGGCTGCCGCTCCTGCCGGCGTTCGTCGTCTACTTCATCTCGGGCATCGCCGAAACGAACCGTCACCCGTTCGACGTGGTGGAAGGGGAGTCGGAAATCGTTGCCGGTCACATGATCGATTACTCGGGCATGGCGTTCGCGCTGTTCTTCCTCGCCGAGTACATCAACATGATCGTGATCTCGGCGCTGGCTGCGACGCTGTTCCTCGGCGGCTGGGATGCACCGTTCGAGTTCCTGTCGTTCATTCCGGGCATCTTCTGGCTGGTGCTGAAGGTCTTCGCACTGCTGTCGGTGTTCATCTGGGTTCGCGCGACGTTCCCGCGCTACCGTTACGACCAGATCATGCGTCTGGGCTGGAAGGTGTTCCTGCCCGTCACGGTGATCTGGGTGGTCGTGGTCGGCTTCTGGATGATGTCGCCGCTCAACATCTGGGTGAAGTAATCGGACGAAATCATGACGGCAATCCAACACTTCTTTAAGACCTTCTTCCTGACCGAGCTGCTGAAGGGGCTCGCGCTGACCGGTCGTTACACGTTCAAGCGCAAGTTCACCGTGCAGTTCCCGGAAGAGAAGACCCCGATCTCGCCGCGTTTTCGCGGGCTGCATGCACTGCGCCGCTACGAGAACGGCGAAGAGCGCTGCATCGCGTGCAAGCTGTGCGAGGCCGTGTGCCCCGCCTTGGCGATCACGATCGAATCGGAAACGCGCGCGGACAACACGCGCCGCACGACGCGCTACGACATCGACCTGACGAAGTGCATCTTCTGCGGTTTCTGCGAAGAGAGCTGCCCGGTCGATTCGATCGTCGAGACGCAGATTCTCGAGTACCACGGCGAGAAGCGCGGCGACCTGTATTTCACGAAGGAAATGCTGCTCGCGGTGGGCGATCGCTACGAGAAGGACATCGCCGCGGCGAAGGCTGCCGACGCGCCGTATCGTTGATTGTGTTTGCAGTGCCGGCCCGCAGCACGGGCCGAGCCGCCGCGACGGGTGCGGGCGTCCCGCAAGCCGCGCCTGACTATGGCCTAACGATGAACCGGTAATCATGGAATTCACGACCGTACTGTTCTACATCTTCGCGCTGCTCCTGGTGGTATCAGGGCTGAAGGTGATCACTTCGCGCAACCCGGTGGCGTCTGCGCTTTTCCTTGTGCTGGCGTTCTTCAACGCCGCCGCGATCTGGATGCTGCTGGAAGCGGAGTTCCTCGCGATCCTGCTGGTGCTGGTGTACGTGGGCGCCGTGATGGTGCTGTTCCTGTTCGTCGTGATGATGCTGGACATCAACATCGACTACCTGCGCCGCGACTTCAAGCGCTTCGTACCGATGGCGACCGTGGTCGGCGCGATCATCGTGATCGAGACCGCGCTGATCCTGTGGCGCGGCTACGGCGACACGCATACGGTACACGCGATGGCGACGGGCGAGATGGCCAACTGGTCGAACACGCGACTGATCGGCAAGGTGATCTACACCGACTACATCTTCGCGTTTGAAATCGCCGGCCTCGTGCTGCTGGTCGCGATCATTGCCGCGATCGGGCTGACCGAGCGCAAGGGCAAGGACAGCAAGCGCCAGCGCGTGTCGGATCAGGTCAAGGTGCGTCGCAACGACCGCGTGCGCCTCGTGAAGATGGAAGCGGACAAGCCGGAGCCGGAAACGGCGCAGAGCGAAGCCGGTACGAGCACCAACGGCTAAGCGGAGGAAAGAAAACCATGTTGACTCTTGCTCACTACCTCGTGCTCGGCGCGATCCTGTTTGCGATCGCGATCGTCGGGATCTTCCTGAACCGCCGCAACATCATCATCATCCTGATGGCGATCGAACTGATGCTGCTGGCGGTGAATACCAACTTCGTCGCGTTCTCGCACTACCTCGGCGATGTGCACGGCCAGATCTTCGTGTTCTTCGTGCTGACGGTCGCCGCAGCGGAAGCCGCGATCGGCCTCGCGATTCTGGTGACCCTGTTCCGTAAGCTCGACACGATCAATGTCGAGGATCTCGATCAGCTCAAAGGTTAATTTCAGGCAACGCTGTTATGTCAACGACACTCAATGAAAACCTGCTGCTGGCGATTCCGCTCGCTCCGCTGGCCGGCTCGCTGATTGCGGGGCTGTTCGGGAACGCAGTCGGGCGCAAGGGCGCACACCGGATCACGATCCTCGGCGTGATGATCGCGTTCCTCCTGTCGGCGAAAGTCTTCGTCGACGTGATGGGCGGCGCGAGCTTCAACGCGACCATCTACGAATGGATGCGGGTCGGCTCGCTGAAGCTCGAGGTCGGCTTCCTGGTCGATTCGATGACCGCGATGATGATGGTCGTCGTGACCTTCGTGTCGCTGATGGTGCACATCTACACGATCGGCTACATGTCGGAAGAAGACGGCTACCAGCGCTTCTTCTCGTACATCTCGCTGTTCACGTTCTCGATGCTGATGCTCGTGATGAGCAACAACTTCCTGCAGCTGTTCTTCGGCTGGGAAGCGGTGGGTCTGGTGTCGTACCTGCTGATCGGCTTCTACTTCACGCGTGAGAGCGCGATCTACGCGAACATGAAGGCGTTCCTCGTGAACCGCGTGGGCGACTTCGGCTTCCTGCTCGGCATCGGCCTGCTGCTCGCGTTCGCCGGCTCGATGAACTACGGCGAAGTGTTCGCGAAGCGCGCGGAACTCGCGAGCCTGCACTTCCCGGGCACCGACTGGGGCCTGCTGACCGTCGCCTGTATCTGCCTGTTCATCGGCGCGATGGGTAAATCGGCGCAGTTCCCGCTGCACGTGTGGCTGCCGGACTCGATGGAAGGCCCGACCCCGATCTCGGCGCTGATTCACGCGGCGACGATGGTGACGGCCGGCATCTTCATGGTGTCGCGCATGTCGCCGCTGTTCGAGCTGTCGGACACCGCGCTGTCGTTCGTGACGGTGATCGGCGCGATCACGGCGCTGTTCATGGGCTTCCTCGGCATCATCCAGAACGACATCAAGCGCGTGGTCGCGTATTCGACGCTGTCGCAGCTCGGCTACATGACGGTCGCGCTCGGCGTGTCCGCGTACCCGGTCGCGTTGTTCCACCTGATGACGCACGCGTTCTTCAAGGCGCTGCTGTTCCTCGGCGCGGGCTCGGTGATCATCGGCATGCATCACGACCAGGACATCCGCAACATGGGCGGCCTGCGCAAGTACATGCCGATCACGTGGATCACGTCGCTGATCGGCTCGCTCGCACTGATCGGCACGCCGTTCTTCTCGGGCTTCTACTCGAAGGATTCGATCATCGAGGCCGTGAAGGAATCGCATCTCGCGGGTTCGGGCTTCGCGTACTTCGCAGTGGTCGCAAGCGTATTCGTGACGGCGCTGTACTCGTTCCGCATGTACTTCCTCGTGTTCCACGGCGAAGAGCGCTTCCGCAACCCGAAGCATCCTGAATCGCCGATGGGCATGGCGGCCGCGCACGGTCACGACGATCACGGCCACGGCCATGGTCATGGTCATGACGACCACGCGCACGAACCGCACGAGACCCCGTGGGTCGTGTGGCTGCCGCTCGTGCTGCTCGCGATTCCGTCGGTGATCGTCGGTGCGATCGCGATCGGCCCGATGCTGTACGGCAGCTTCTTCGAACATGGCGTGGCATTCGACAAGGTGATCTTCATCGGCGAAAACCACCCGGGCCTCGAAGAGCTGGGCAAGGAATTCCACGGCTGGGCCGCGATGGGCCTGCACTCGCTGACGACGCTGCCGTTGTGGCTCGCGATCGCCGGCGTCGTGGTCGCATGGTTCCTGTACCTGAAGCGTCCTGAGCTGCCTGCCGTGATCCGCCGCGCGTTCGGCCCGATCTACACGCTGCTCGACAACAAGTACTACATGGACAAGATCAACGAGGTGGTGTTTGCCAAGGGCTCGGTCGCGATCGGCCGCGGCCTGTGGAAAGAGGGCGATGTCGTGGTGATCGACGGCCTCGTCAACGGCAGCGCCCGGTTCATCGGCTGGTTCGCCGGCGTGATCCGCTTCCTCCAATCCGGTTACATCTATCACTACGCGTTCGCCATGATCATCGGCATGCTGGGGCTCCTGACCCTGTTTGTAACGCTCGGCGGCAAATAAGGCGAGGGGACAAGAACAATGCACGCTTTTCCGATTCTCAGTACCGCGATCTGGCTGCCGATCGTTTTCGGCCTCCTCGTGCTCGCGGTGGGTAACGACAAAAATCCGGGGCTGGCGCGCTGGCTCGCGCTGATCGGCTCGCTGCTCGGCCTTGCGGTCACGATTCCGCTGATCACGGGCTTCGACGCGAGCACGGCCGCGCTGCAGTTCGTCGAGCAGTCGACGTGGATCGAGCGCTTCAACATCTCGTATCACCTCGGCGTCGACGGCATCTCGATGTGGTTCGTCGTGCTGACCGCGCTCATCACCGTGATCGTCGTGATCGCGGGCTGGGAAGTGATCACCGAGCACGTGTCGCAGTACCTCGCGGCCTTCCTGATCCTGTCCGGGATCATGATCGGCGTATTCTCGGCGGCCGACGGCCTGCTGTTCTACGTGTTCTTCGAGGCGACCCTGATCCCGATGTACATCATCATCGGCGTGTGGGGCGGCCCGAACCGCGTGTATGCGGCGTTCAAGTTCTTCCTGTACACGCTGGCCGGCTCGCTGCTGATGCTGGTCGCGCTGATCTACCTGTACACGGAAACGCATTCGTTCGACCTCGCGACGTGGCAGAACGCGAAGATCGCGATGACGCCACAGATCCTGCTGTTCATCGCGTTCTTCCTTGCGTTCGCGGTGAAGGTGCCGATGTGGCCGGTGCACACCTGGCTGCCGGACGCGCACGTGGAAGCGCCGACGGGCGGTTCGGTCGTGCTGGCGGCGATCATGCTGAAGCTCGGCGCATACGGTTTCCTGCGCTTCTCGCTGCCGATCACGCCTGACGCGAGCCACTTCCTGGCACCCGTCGTGATCACGCTGTCGCTGATCGCGGTGATCTACATCGGCCTCGTCGCGATGGTGCAGGCCGACATGAAGAAGCTGGTCGCGTATTCGTCGATCGCACACATGGGCTTCGTCACGCTCGGCTTCTTCATCTTCAACCAGCTCGGCGTCGAAGGTGCGATCATCCAGATGATCTCGCACGGCTTCGTGTCGGGCGCGATGTTCCTCTGCATCGGCGTGCTGTACGACCGCGTGCACTCGCGCGAGATCGCCGATTACGGCGGCGTCGTCAACGTGATGCCGAAGTTCGCGGCATTCGCGATGCTGTTCTCGATGGCCAACTGCGGCCTGCCGGGTACGTCGGGTTTCGTCGGCGAGTTCATGGTGATTCTCGCGGCCGTCCAGTACAACTTCTGGATCGCATTCGGCGCGGCGTTCACGCTGATCCTCGGCGCTGCATACACGCTGTGGATGTACAAGCGCGTGTACTTCGGCGCGGTGGCGAACGATCACGTCGCCAAGCTGAAGGACATCGGCCGTCGCGAATTCCTGATGCTGGCCGTACTCGCCGCGTTCACGATGCTGATGGGCCTGTATCCGAAGCCCTTTACCGACGTGATGCACGTTTCCGTCGAAAACCTCCTCTCCCACGTCGCGCAGTCCAAGCTGCCGCTGGCCCAGTAATCGCGAGCGGAGGAAATCAAGATCATGCAAAACGCTCCTATGAATGTCCTGTTGCCTGACGCGCTGGTGATGGCCGCCATCGTCGTCGCATGGCTGAACGACACCTTTACCGGTGCTTCCGGCCGCCGGCTGACCTATCTGATCGCAGTCGTATCGTCGGTCGTCGCCGGCGTGTGGTTTGCGGTGCAGGCGCTCGACCCGCAGCAGTACTACTTCTTCTCGAAGATGGTCGTCGTCGACTCGTTCGCGAGCATGATGAAGGCCGTCGTGTCGTTCGGTTTCGCGGTCTCGCTCGTCTATGCGCGCAAGTACCTCGAAGATCGCGACATGTTCCGCGGCGACGTGTTCCTGCTCGGCATGTTCTCGCTGCTCGGCCAGCTGGTCATGGTGTCGGGCAACAACTTCCTGACGCTGTACCTCGGTCTCGAACTGATGTCGCTGTCGCTGTACGCGGTCATCGCGCTGCGCCGCGATGCCCCGCAGTCGAGCGAAGCCGCGATGAAGTACTACGTGCTGGGCGCGCTTGCGTCGGGCTTCGTGCTGTACGGCATCTCGATGCTCTACGGTGCGACCGGCTCGCTCGAGCTGGGCGAGGTGTACAAGGCGGTCGGCGGCAACACCGACGCAGCCGTGCTGATGTTCGGCGTGGTCTTCATCGTCGCCGGTATCGCGTTCAAGCTCGGCGCCGTGCCGTTCCACATGTGGGTGCCGGACGTCTACCAGGGCGCACCGACCGCGATGACGCTGTTCGTCGGCGGCGGCCCGAAGGTTGCCGCGTTCGCGTGGGGCCTGCGGTTCCTGGTGATGGGCCTGCTGCCGCTCGCGCAGAACTGGCAGACCGCGCTCGTGATCCTCGCCGCGCTGTCGCTGATCGTCGGCAACATCACGGGTATCGTCCAGCGCAACATCAAGCGGATGCTCGCCTACTCGGCGATCTCGAACATGGGCTTCGTGCTGCTCGGCCTGCTCGCGGGCATCGTGAAGGGTGACGCGGCGGCACCGGCGAATGCATACAGCTCGGCGATGTTCTACGCGATCGTCTATCTGATCACGACGCTCGGCTCGTTCGGTGTGGTGATGCTGCTCGCGCGCCGCGATTTCGAAGCGGAAACGATCGACGACTTCAAGGGCCTCAACAAGCGCAGCCCGGTGTTCGCGTTCGTGATGATGGTCATGATGTTCTCGCTGGCAGGCATCCCGCCGACCGTCGGTTTCTACGCGAAGCTCGCCGTGCTCGAGGCAACCGTCAACGCGGGCCTCACGTGGCTGGCCGTGCTGGCCGTGATCACGTCGCTGTTCGGCGCGTTCTACTACCTGCGCATCGTGAAGCTGATGTACTTCGATGCACCGCAGGATTCGACGCCGATCTCGGGCGATATCTGCAAGCGCACGATCCTCGTGCTGAACGGCCTGGCGGTCGTCGTGCTCGGCCTGATCCCGAGCCCGCTGCTGACGGCGTGCCTGCAGGCGATCCGTCACACGCTGCCGCTGTAATGTCGGCAGCCGGCTGGTTTATCGTGTTGTTGGCGCTCGTGTGCGCCAACCTGCCGTTCCTTAACCAACGCCTCTTCGCCGTCGTGCCGTTCGGCGCGACGAAGAAGAGTGCGTGGGTGCGGATCGGCGAGCTGATCGTGCTGTATTTCGTGGTCGGCGCGCTCGGCTTCTGGCTCGAGTCGCGCGCCGGCAACCGCTTCGAACAGGGCTGGCAGTTTTACGCGATCACGTTCAGTCTTTTCATCGTGTTCGCGTTTCCCGGCTTCACGTTCCAGTATCTCGTCAAACGACGCTGACGGCTCCGGCCGTCCGTCGCGCTCAATCTTGGAGCCGCCGATGGCCGAACTACCCAATCACGACGCCGCACTGACCGAAACCTGCCTCGAAAGCGAGGCGATCTTCGATGGCTCGTTCCTCAAGCTCAAGCGCGATACCGTTCGTTTGCCGGACGGCAAGAAGGCCACGCGCGAATACGTCCAGCACCCGGGCGCGGTGATGGTGATCCCGCTGTTCGACGACGGCCGTGTGCTGATGGAAAGCCAGTATCGCTACCCGATCGGCAAGGTAATGGCCGAATTCCCGGCCGGCAAGCTCGATCCGGACGAAGGCGCGCTTGCGTGCGCGGTGCGCGAACTGCGCGAGGAAACGGGGTATACGGCGCGCGAATACGTGTTCCTGGCCCGCATTCACCCGATCATTTCCTATTCGACCGAATTCATCGACCTGTATCTCGCGCGCGGGCTGACGGCCGGCGAGCGCAAGCTCGACGAAGGCGAATTCCTTGAAACCTTCACCGCCACGCAAGCCGACCTGCAGGAATGGGTGCGCACCGGGCAGATCACCGACGTGAAGACGATCATCGGCACGATGTGGCTCGACAAGGTGCTGTCCGGCACCTGGCCGCTCGGGCCGGTCCTGACGCCCTGAGCGCGGCGTCGGCGGCGAGTGGGGCGCCGCGTTACAATCCGATTACGCGGCGTTTTCGCGTCGCGCGATCGGGATTTAGCACGATCGTTCACAAAACCGCTTTTTACGCTACACTCGTCACACGCCCTGATTCAGCATGAAGGTCCTCGATTTACAGTGCCCGCACGGTCATCGGTTCGAAGGCTGGTTCGCTTCCGCCGATGAATTCGAAGCGCAGTTGTCCCGCAAGCTGGTCGAATGTCCGGTATGCGGGACGACCGAGGTCAATCGTCTGCCGTCGGCGCCGCGCCTGAATCTGTCAGGCGCGACGCAGGCCCAGCCGGCCGATCCGCGTGCGCTGCAGGCGCAGGTGATGCGCGCGCTGCGCGAGGTGCTGGAGAAGACCGAGAACGTGGGCGAACGCTTCGCCGAGGAAGCGCGGCGCATCCATTACAACGAGGCGCCGGCACGCAGCATCCGTGGCGTCACGACGCTGGAAGATGCGCAATCCCTGGCCGAAGAAGGCATCGACGTGATGCCGCTACCGATTCCTGCCGCGCTGAAAGAACCGCTGCAATGACGTACGCAGTGGGTCCTTGCCGGGCCGGACGGGCGCGGCGAGCCTTGCATGGAGCCTGAGTAAGCGCTAAAGCGCTAACTCTGGTCGACAGGAGACACTGCGCATGGATCTGGATTATTCCCCCGCCGACGACGCGTTCCGCGTCTACGTCCGCACCTGGCTCGAGGCCAATCTGCCTCACGCATTGCGCGCCAAAGTACTCGATCACAAACGACTCGACCGCGAGGATTTCGCGAGCTGGCACCGGATTCTCGGTCAGCGCGGCTGGTCCGCGCCTGCGTGGCCGGCCGAATACGGCGGCCCGGGCTGGAACGCGACGCAACGGCACATCTGGGACGAGGAATGCGCGCGGATCGGCGCGCCGATCGTGCTGCCGTTCGGCGTGTCGATGGTTGCGCCGGTGCTGATGAAATACGGCAGCGAAGCGCAGAAACGCCATTATCTGCCGCGCATTCTCGACGGCTCCGACTGGTGGTGCCAGGGCTACTCGGAGCCGGGTTCCGGGTCCGACCTCGCGTCGTTGCGCACGCGCGCCGAGCGTCAGGGCGACCACTACGTCGTCAACGGCCAGAAGACCTGGACGACGCTCGGCCAGTACGCGGACATGATGTTCTGCCTCGTGCGCACCGATCCGGCCGCGAAGAAGCAGGAGGGCATCTCGTTCCTGCTGATCGACATGAAGACGCCCGGCATTACGGTGCGTCCGATCATCACGCTCGACGAAGACCACGAGGTCAACGAGGTGTTCTTCGAGGACGTGAAGGTGCCGGTCGAGAATCTCGTCGGCGACGAAAACCGCGGCTGGACCTACGCGAAATACCTGCTTGGCCATGAGCGCACCAGCATCGCGCGTGTCGGCGCGTCGAAGCGCGAACTCGCGTTCCTGAAGCGCGTGGCGTCGAACCAGCGCAAGAACGGCAAGCCCTTGCTCGCCGACCCCGTGTTCGCCGCGAAGGTCGCGGCGCTCGAAGTCGAGCTGATGGCGCTCGAGGTGACGGTGCTGCGCGTCGTCAGCCGCGAGACGAGCGGCAAGGGGCCGGGCCCCGAGGCGTCGATGCTGAAGATCAAGGGTACCGAAGTGCAGCAGGCGCTCACCGAGCTGATGTTCGACGCGATCGGCCCGCTCGCCGCACCGTTCGACGTGTCGTTCCTCAATGGCGAACGCGAGCACAGCGTCGCGGGCGACGACGATGCGGCGCCGCTCGCCGCGTACTACTTCAATTACCGGAAGACGTCGATCTACGGCGGTTCGAACGAGATCCAGAAAAACATCATCGCGCAGATGATTCTGGGTCTGTGAACAGGGACGGGAGCGGAGACAACCATGGATTTCAGCTTTACCGATGAGCAGCAGCAGTTCGCCGACGCGCTGCGCCGTTATCTCGGCGAGCAATACGGCTTCGATGCGCGCCAGGCGATCGTGCGCAGCGACACGGGCGTGTCGGATACGCAATGGAGCGCGTTCGCCGAACTGGGGCTGACCGCGCTGCCCGTGCCGGACGCGCAGGGCGGTTTCGGCGGCAGCCCGGTCGACATGCTGGTTGCGATGCAGGAGCTCGGCCGCGCGCTCGTGATCGAGCCGTACTGGGCAACGGCGGTCGGCGTCGAGGCATTGCGCATCGCCGGCTCCGGCGTAGGCGACGATGCCGCACTGCTGGAGGCGGTTGCTCAGGGGCAGAAGCGGCTGGCGGTCGCATTCCACGAACCGCATGCGCGTTATGACCTATTCGAGCTCGACACGCACGCACGCGAGCAGGGCGGCACGCATCGGCTGACCGGCGCCAAGTCGGTCGTTCAGCACGGCGCACAGGCGCACGCGTGGATCGTGCCTGCGCGCGTCGACGGCGGCGGCATCGGCCTCTTTGTCGTCGAACGCGATGCGGCGAACGCGACGGTGGTCGACTACCGGACCATCGACGGTCAGCGTGCGGCAACGATCGAGTTCAACGAAACGCCGGGCCGACTGCTGACGGGCGGCGCGCGCGACGCGGCGGCGCTCGAGCAGATTGCCGATTACGCGACGTTCCTGCTGTGCGCGGAAGCGGTCGGCGCGCTTGACGAACTGAATCGCGCGACGGTCGAATACACGAAAACGCGCGAGCAGTTCGGCGTGCCGATTGCGCGTTTCCAGGCGCTGCAGCACCGGATGGTCGACATGCTGATCCATGCCGAGCAGGCGCGTTCGCTGACCTACCTGGCCGCGGTGCGCTATGCGGGCGGCGATGCCGATGCGCGACGCAAGGCCGTGTCGGCCGCGAAGGCGCGCGTCGGCGCGGCCGCGCGCTTCGTTGGCCAGCAGGCCATCCAGTTGCACGGCGGCATGGGCGTGACCAACGAGGTTGCCGCCGCGCACCTGTTCAAGCGGCTGTCGATCATCGAGACGACGCTCGGCGACACCGATCATCATCTTGCCCGCATCGCGGCGCTGCCCGATTTCGCGCAGGCCGACGCGGCATGACGGCGACGCGCGAGCGCGTCAGACAAGGGGGCACACAGTGGGTATCAGTTACGAAGATCTGGTGGTCGGCAGCACCATCGAAGTGGGCAGCTACACGTTCGAGCCCGACGACATCAAGGCGTTCGCGCAGCGCTACGACCCGCAGCCGTTCCACCTCGACGAGGAGGCCGCGAAGGCGTCGCCGTTCGGCGGACTGGTCGCGAGCGGCTGGCACACGTGCTCGGTGTTCATGAGCCTGCTCATCAAGAAGCTCGGGCCGGACTCGACCAGCATGGGCTCGCCCGGCATCGACTCGATCCGCTGGCTCAAGCCGGTGCGCGCCGGCGACACGATCACGATGCACCAGAAGATCCACGACAAGCGCGTCTCGGAGAGCAAGCCCGATCGCGGCATCGTGTCGACGGAGTGGATCGGCATCAACGGTAGCGGCGAGACGGTGATCACCGTGCATAGCAAGGTGATTTTCGGGTTGCGCGATCCGCGAGGCACGAACGCATGACCGACGTGACATTGCCGTTGATCGCGTCGGCGCAGGCGTTACAGGCACGTGTCGGCGTGGAGCCGCTCGCGAGCGGCTGGGTCGCGATCGACCAGCATCGCGTCGACGGTTTCGCCGACGCGACCGGCGATCATCAATGGATTCACGTCGATCCCGAACGCGCGCGGCGCGAGTCGCCGTTCGGCGGGCCGATCGCGCACGGGTTCCTGACGCTGTCGCTGATTCCCGCGTTGATGACCGATGCGATGCGCTTCGAGCAGAAGATGGGCGTGAACTACGGACTGAACCGCGTGCGGTTCCTGAAGCCGGTGCCGGTCGGTGTGCGCGTGCGCGCGCTGTTCGCGGTGAAGGAAACCGCCGAGGTCGCGCGGGGCGGCGTGCAGGTGACATGGTCGGTGTCGATCCAGGCCGAGCGTCCCGACGCTCCGTTGCTTGTTTGCGCGGCGGAATTCATCACGCGGCATTACTTCTGACGCGCGGGGCGGCAGGCACGGATGCCGCTCCGCCCGTCACGCACGGGTCAGTGCTTCGCGTATTGCGTCGCGCCGAACAGCACCTCGCGTGCCTTGTCGTCCTGCAGCGCCTTGCGCATCGACGCGAGTACTTCGACGCCGCGCTGCACGGCCGGTCGCGCGGCGATTGCCTCGTGCCAGCGCTTCACGTTCGGCAACTCGTCGAGCACGATGCCCTGGTTCTGCCACGAGCGCGTCCACGGGAACGCCGCAATGTCCGCGATCGTGTACGCGTCGCCCGCGAGATATTCGGATTCGCCGAGGCGCTTTTCCATCACGTTGTACAGGCGCTTCGCTTCGTTCGTATAGCGGTTGACTGCGTATTCGATCTTTTCCGGCGCGTACAGCCGGAAATGGTGCGCCTGCCCCAGCATCGGGCCGATACCGCCCATCTGGAACATCAGCCACTCGAGCGTCGCATAGCGGGCGGCCGGATCGGTCGGCAGGAACTTGCCGGTCTTCTCCGCGAGGTAGATCAGGATCGCACCCGATTCGAACAGAGAGATCGGCTTGCCGCCGGGGCCGTCAGGATCGACGATCGCCGGAATCTTGTTGTTCGGGCTGATCTTGAGGAACTCGGGCTTGAACTGGTCGCCTGCGCCGATATCGACCGGAAGTGCACGGTAGGCGAGGCCCGTTTCCTCGAGCATGATGTGTACCTTGTGGCCGTTCGGGGTCGCCCAGCTGTAGACGTCGATCATCGTCAACTCCTTGGTTGCATGCGCGAAAACGGCGCCGGCAGCGCGCCGCGACAGGCGGTCATTAGAGCATGGTTCGACGCGGGCTGCTGGCGACGGAAACGTGCCCACCGATGCGTACGCGCAGGCGAACGGGAGATCGTCGCCGACGTGCCGACAGTTCCCGGTCGAGCACGGCGGGCGTGCACGGTTCGTGCGGACGGAAGATCCGGTTGTCGAGCCGGTAGTCGCCGTGCACGATCGTCGTCAGCCGACGCGGATCAGCGCTTGTAGCGGGGCTGGCGTTTCTCGAGAAAGGCGGTGATGCCCTCGAGCCCATCCGCGTGATGCAGCGAGGCGACGAAATGATCCCGCTCGGTACCGAGATGCGGTTCTAGCGGCTGAGTCGTCGCAACATCGAGGAGCGACTTGATGCGCGTGAGTGCGTTCGGCGAGATGCCGGCGAGTGCGTCTGCCCATGCAAGCGCGTCGTTCAGCGCTGCTCCGGGAACGGCGAGCCGGTTGACCACGCCGAGCGCATGCAGGCGTTCGGCCGCGACCGGCTTGCCTTCGAACAGGATCTCGGCCGCGATCGCACGCGGCAGCGCGCGCGCGAGGAACCACGAGCCGCCGCCGTCGGGCGTCAGGCCCACGCGCGCGTACGACATCACGAACTTCGCATCGTGCGCGGCGACGATCAGGTCGCACGCAAGCGCGAGCGAGAAGCCCGCGCCGGCCGCCGCGCCTTCGACCGCCGCGATCACCGGCTTCGTCGACTCTCGAATCGCCGTCACCCATGCCCCGAGCTGATCGATGCTGTCGGCCTGGCAGGACGGATCTTTCGAGCGGTTGTCGAGCAGCCGGTTCAGGTTGCCGCCTGCGCAGAAGAAGCGGTCGGCCCCCGTCAGCACGACCGCGCGAATCCCGGGGTCGCGTTCGGCAGTGGCGAGCGCTTCGACGCCGGCCGCGTACATGTCGGGATGCAGCGCGTTGCGCGCACCGGGGTTGGATAGCGTGAGGACGAGAGTCGAATCGCTCTCGGGCGGACGCGAGGCCAGCAGTTCAGCACTCATGCGAGCGTGTCTCCATCGGATGGCGAGGCTGCGGCGCCGCGCGCGTTGCGTGGACGGGGCGGCGCTGCCGCCGCAGCAGATGTAATGTTGTCGTGACGGACAGTGAAACTGTTTTAGACTAGCACGAACGTGCTTTTCAGCGCGATGAATCCCGATGCGGCCGGCATCGTTGCGGCCGCGCTCCCGCAAGGAAGGAGACTCCGATGCTACAGCTGTGCGGTATTCCGTTGTCCAACTATTACAACAAGGTGAAGTTCGTCCTGCTCGAGCACGACATTCCGTTCGAGGAGTCGGTGTGCGGTTTGCCGATCAGCGATCCGGCCCAGCTCGCCGATTCGCCGCTCGGCAAGATCCCGTTCCTGAAGACCGAAGAGGGCGCGCTGTTCGAGTCGCAGGTGATCATCGAGTACCTGGCGGCGCGCTATCCCGAGAAAGCCATTTTCCCGGCGAGGCCGTTCGCGGCTGCGAAGGTGCGCGAGCTGGTCGAGACGCTCGAGCTGTATCTCGAGTGGATGGCGCGCGAGGTCTATACGGAAGCGTTTTTCGGCGGCAAGGTCAGCGACGGGATGAAGGCGCACGTCGAGAAGCGCCTGCCGCGCGCGATCGATGCGTTCAAGCAGATGACGCAGTTTTCGCCGTATGTGCTCGGCGAGTCGTTCAGTCTCGCGGACATCGCGGCATCGATCCATCTGCCGGTGATCGGGATGGCGACGAAGGCCGTGTTCGGACACGACTTCCTGCTCGATGCGGGCATCGACTGGAAGGCTCACGCGAAGAAGGTCGGTGAGCGTGCCGCCGCGCAGCGCGTGGCAGCCGATCGCAAGGCGTATGTCGACGCGACGAGCGGCGCGCGTTCGTAGGCGCGATTCTCCGGCGGGCGGCGGGCGGCCGCCCGCGTGGGACTACAGTCGGACGAGCCGTTCGAGTGCGGATGCGAGCGTGCTTTCCTGCTTCGCGAAACAGAAACGCACGACACCCGATTCATGCGGCTCGTGATAGAACGCCGACACCGGAATGGCGGCCACGCCGATCTCCGACGTGAGCCACTTCGAGAATTCCGCTTCGGGCAGGTCGCTGATCGCCGAGTAATCGACGCACTGGAAGTACGTGCCCGTGCATGGCAGCAGCTTGAAGCGCGTGCGCTCGAGGCCTGCGCGGAAGAAGTCGCGCTTCTTCTGGTAGAAGCCGGCGAGTGTCAGGTACGGTGCCGGGTCGCGCAGGTAATCGGCGAGCCCGATCTGCATCGGCGTATTCACCGTGAATACGTTGAACTGGTGGACCTTGCGGAATTCCGCGGTCAGCGCGGCAGGCGCCGCGACATAGCCGACCTTCCAGCCCGTCACGTGATAGGTCTTGCCGAAGCTCGACACGATGAAGCTGCGTGCGGCGAGTTCCGGATAGCGCGCGACGCTCTCGTGGCGCGCGCCGTCGTAGACCATGTGCTCGTAGACCTCGTCCGACAGGATCAGCACGTTGGTGCCGCGTACGATCTCCTCGAGCTTGCGCATGTCCGCCTCGCGCCACACGGTACCCGTCGGGTTATGCGGCGTGTTGATCAGGATCATGCGCGTTTTCGGCGTGATCGCGGCCGCGAGACGGTCGAACGGGATCGCGTAGTCGGGCGCTTCCAGCGTGACGAATACCGGCTTGCCTCCTGCGAGTTCGATCGACGGCAGGTAGCTGTCATAGGTCGGTTCGACGACGATCACTTCGTCGCCCGGATGCACCGCGCACAGGATTGCCGTCAGCAGTGCCTGCGTCGCGCCGGCCGTCACCGTGATCTCGGTGGCCGGATCGTAGCGCCGGCCGTAGACGTGCGCGATCTTGTCGGCGATCGCGTCGCGCAGCGGTGCGACGCCGGCCATCGGCGGATACTGGTTGTGCCCGTTGCGCATCGCGGTCGCGACCGCATCGACGATGCGCGGATCGCAATCGAAATCCGGGAAGCCCTGGCCGAGGTTCACGGCGCCTTTTTCGGCTGCAAGCGCGCTCATGACCGTGAAGATCGTCGTGCCGACGTTCGGCAGGCGCGAGGGGAAAACGGGAGTCGTTGGCATGTCTGAAGGAGCGTTCATCGATACGGTCGAAATCGGGTGCCGCCGCGTGCGTCAGGCCGGCGTGGCAGAAGTGATCGGTGCGGCGTCGAGCGCGCAGGCTTCGGCAAACGGCGCGGGTTGCGCGATCCGGAAACCGAAGTCGCGTGCAGTGCGCTTCGCGAGCTTCAGCAGCGCACGGTCTTTCGACACGAGCCACTCGGCCTGCGCGGCGCGGGCGAGTTCGAGAAACTTCTGGTCGTCGCGATCCTTGCACTTCGGCAGCGGCGGCGCGTCGGCGTCGACGGGCGGCGGCTCGACGAGGCTCGCGAGGCGGGCGACGGTCGCGAGCGCGGCGGCCTTGTCGATCGCACGCGCCTGGAACTGCGGATAATCGAGCACGTACTCGAGTTCGGTCAGGCAGCGGCCGTCGATCACGGCGGCAAGCGCGCCGCGTTCCAGTGCGGCCCGGATCGGGCGCGTAGCGGGGTCGTCGAATACGAGGATGTCGATCCAGACGTTCGAGTCGAGCACGACGCGGTGCGCGACGTGCGGGGCGAGGGAGCTGGTCATTCGTTACAATCGGTGGTTTTCGTCTGACCGCAAGGCACGGCGTGCCAGCGAGCCTCTATGATAATCGTTCTCTCTCCCGCCAAATCCCTCGACTACGATACGCCCGCGCACGTCCAGTCTTACACGAAGCCTGCATTCGTCGACGACGCGTCCGAACTGATCGACGGCCTGCGCAAGCTTTCGCCGCAGGACATCGCGACGCTGATGGATATCTCCGATCCGCTCGCGCGCCTGAACTTCCAGCGCTACGCGGACTGGTCGCCGACCTTTACACCGGCCAATGCGAAGCAGGCCGTGCTGGCGTTCAACGGCGACGTCTACGAAGGATTCGATGCGAAATCGCTGTCGTCCGCCGATCTCGACTATGCGCAGCAACACGTGCGCGTGCTGTCGGGCCTGTACGGGCTGCTGCGCCCGCTCGACCTGCTGCAGCCGTACCGGCTCGAAATGGGCACGCGCTTCGCGAACGCGCGCGGCAAGGATCTGTACGCGTTCTGGGGCGACCGCATCACGCGGGCGCTGAACGAGCAGCTCGAGACGCGCAGCGGCTCGGCGCGCGTGCTGGTCAACTGCGCGTCGACCGAATACTTCAAGTCGGTCAAGCCGAAACTGCTGGCCGCGCCTGTCATCACGCCGGTGTTCGAGGACTGGAAGGGCGGCCGCTACAAGATCATCAGCTTCCATGCGAAGCGCGCGCGCGGCCTGATGGCGCGTTTTATCGTCGAGAACCGTATTACCGAGCCGAAGGCGCTGAAGGCGTTCGCGACGGAAGGCTATGCGTTCGACGCGGCTGCGTCGAACGATTCGACTTACGTATATCGCCGGCGAGTCGGCGAGTGACCATGCCGGCCGTTCACGAGATGGCCGGCGCATGCATGAGGCCGGGCAAGCGGTACACCGCCCGTTCCGGACGACCGCTTTGCATGGGACCGGAGCAAGTGCTGAAGCATTAACTCAGGTCGACACTGGAGAAACAGATGACCCTTTCGATCACCAGCAATTTCGACGCAGGCGCAATCGACGTCGTGTCGTGCGACAGCCCCGCTGCGATTCGGCTGCGCGTGCGCGGCGACAGCCGCTCGGAATTCGCGCAATGGTTTTACTACCGTTTGACGGGCGCGCGCGGCGAGCGGTGCGTGATGACGTTCGAGAATGCCGCCGAATGCGCCTATCCGTCCGGCTGGCGCAACTACAGCGCGGTGGCGAGCTACGACCGGGTCGACTGGTTCCGCGTGCCGACGACGTTCGACGGCAAGACGATGACCATCGACCATACGCCGGAGTTCGACAGCATCTACTACGCGTATTTCGAACCGTACTCGGAAGAGCGTCACGCGGCATTTCTCGGCGCCGTCCAGCAGTTGCCGCAGGCGAGCGTCGTCGAACTCGGCCGCACGGTCGAAGGCCGCCCGATGTCGCTGCTGACGCTCGGCACGCCGGAAACCGACGGCGCGCCGAAGAAGAAAGTGTGGATCATCGCGCGTCAGCATCCGGGCGAGACGATGGCCGAGTGGTTCGTCGAAGGCCTCGTCAAGCGGCTGGCCGGATGGGGCGACTGGGCCGGCGATCCGGTCGCGCGCAAGCTCTACGATCGCGCGACGTTCTACGTCGTCCCGAACATGAATCCGGATGGCAGCGTGCATGGCAACCTGCGCACCAATGCGGCAGGTGCGAACCTGAACCGCGAATGGATGATGCCCGATGCCGAGCGCAGCCCCGAGGTGCTGGCCGTGCGCGACGCGATCCACGCGATCGGCTGCGACATGTTCTTCGACATTCACGGCGACGAGGATCTGCCATACGTGTTCGTCGCCGGTTCGGAGATGCTGCCGAGCTTTACCGAGCAGCAGGGCAAGGAGCAGACCGCGTTCATCGACGCGTTCAAGGTCGCGAGCCCCGACTTCCAGACCGAGTATGGTTATGCGGCGAGCAAGTACAAGGAGGACGCGCTCAAGCTCGCGTCGAAGTACATCGGCCATCGGTTCGGCTGCCTGTCGCTGACGCTCGAGATGCCGTTCAAGGACAACGCGAACCTGCCCGACGAGCGTGTCGGCTGGAACGGTGAGCGCAGCGCGGCGCTTGGCGCAGCGATGCTGGCCGCGATCCTGGTGCACGTCGACACGTTCGCGTAAGCGTATCGTCGTCGCAGCAAAAAAGCCGGGGCATCCTGAGATGCCCCGGCTTTTTTGCTGCTGTCGTTGCCGCTCCGTCGTATCAGGACTTCTTCGCGGTTTTCTTCTTCACGGCTTTCTTCTGGCCGCCTGATTTCTTCGTTGCGACGGCCTTCTTGCCGGTGCGGGCCGATGCCTTCGCCTTTGCATTACCCCGGTGCGATTTGCCCTTGAACTTCTTCGTCGAGGACGTGGAGCGCTCGACGCGCGGCTTCAGCGGCGGAACAGGGTCGTTCCAGCTGAACGCGAGCATTTGCTGGCCGACGTAGCCGCAACGGAATTTCAGCGGCGTCGGGTCGCTGCCGTCGCTGTGGACGCCGAGTCCGTCGACCGTGACCATGTTGTCGACCTTCACGCGCTGCTTGCCCTGGTCGAACGAGTCGTTCCACGGCGTGATCGTCGCGTTGCCGCTATCGAATGCGTTCGGCGCGAAGTCGACGCGATCGAAGGCCGACGACGTGCTGGCGATGAAGCTGCCGTGCGCCGCACAATCGGCCGCGAGCGGATCGGCATGCATTTCGTTGACGAATTTGTTGATCAGTTCGGAGCGCTGATCGAGCAGGTCGGCGAATACCGGTGTCGGAAGCGCAAGCGACAGGCCCGCGACACAGGCTGCCAGCTTGCCGAGCGCCCGGAGAATCCGGAGCGAGGCAGGTGAGCTGTCCATCTGGTTATTGGTGAGGAGCGAAGGAGACATCGGGCACGTATAGATGCCCGATGGAGAACAGGAGTTCAATCTTAGCGTAAAAAAGTTGTGCGGCAGTAGACGGCCTATTCTCCCGCGCTGCGGAAAATGCCGCCGGCACGTGCTGACGGTGCCCCGATCCGAAGGAGTTTCAGGCGCGCGGGCCGCCGAGGCGATAGCGCCGGACGTCGAAGGTCGTGACCCACGCAGGGCGATAGACGGCGATGAGCGCAGTCGCCATGCCGGTGAACCACGCTTCGCCGAGCGCGAGCAGTGCAGTGTTCAACAGATAGCCGGCAGGAATCACGACAGGCACGCCGTCCGCGAGGGCGAGCTGAACGCCGGCTGCTGCTGCGGCGACCGCGATGATCGCGATGGCCGGCGACAGGAATCCCTGGCCGGTGATGAACGACGCGAGGTTGTGCGGCAGCCATGCGAGCGCGGCGCGCTGCAGCAACGCCGACACGGCGACAGGCAGCGCGCCGTAGATCAGATAGGTCAGGCCAATGCCCTGCCACGGCGCGTCGAAGATGATCGCGGCCACCGCCGTGACGGCGCCCATTGCAATCAGCGCGAGCGTCCAGTCGAACAGCGTGACGAGCAGCGTTGCGCCCAGCAGATGCATGACGATGCCATCATCGAGCCACGCATTCGAGGCCCAGAGGACCGCGATTGCGGTGACGAGCGCAAGCCACACGTGCTGGAGCGTGGCGTCCTGAAGGCGCACGAAGGGGCGATTCCAGATCGCGAGCGTGAGCAGGGCCACGGCGGCGATCCAGCCACCGATGCCAACCCAGAGCGGAAGCGGTGTGAAAAGAAAACCCATGCGTTCATATTACTCGTTGAGCATCAAAGGTGGGAATCCGCACATGTCGACCGTCGCAATATCGAGACTGTCTGCTAGCGCTCGCGCCGGAACCGTGCCCGCGGCTCGGCGGCGAGCGGCAGGTCCTGCGTGCCGGCATGCGCGGCTGGCAACGGGTACCGATGATCGTTCCGTGGCGTGCGTAGTGGAACGGTGCCGCGTTCGCCGATGGCCGGCTTGCGCGTGCGGTTGCGATTCGCCAGCAGCACTTCGAGGTGCGGCGACAGCCAGCCGTTGTAGATCGCGACCGCGGCGGCGCGGTTGACGGCGCCAAGCTGCTGGAAGATGCTGGCAAGGTGGATTTTCACGGTGCCTTCGCTGATACCGAGCGTGCGGGCAATCATCTTGTTCGTGCTGCCCATGTGGACGAAGCGCATGATCTGCGCTTGCCTGGGCGACAACAGGCCGCTCGGCGGGCGGCGGGGCAGCGATCCGGCGAGCGTCTGGAAATGGGCCTCGTGGCGCGCTCCGGCGGCGGAGGGCAGCAGGCGGAGCGCGATCGGCGGGATGTAGTGTCCGCCCAGCAGCACCATCTCGAGCGCACGCACGATCAGGTGCGGCCGCGTGGAATGCGGGATCACGCCTGCTACGCCATAGTTGAAGAAGCGCTGGATGGCCTCCGGCGAGGCTTCGTCGATCATTACGGCCGCGGGCGTCGGCGAGCAGGCGCTGCAGAGTGCCTGCAGCTCGCTTAGCCGGCCGACGTCCAGCCAGTCGATCGCGACGAGGTCGAAACGCTGGGTGCGCAGCAGCCGGCGCGCCTGGAAGCTGTCGGGTGCATCGTTGATACTGGCGTGGCGGTCGATCTGTCGCAACAGGGCCTTCAGTCCGTCACGCCGTTCGGCGTCTGAGTAAAGCACCAGGAACCGCATATTCAACCTCCGTAAGGGTGGGTCATTGATCTGCTGTCGGGCATGCGTTGGCCCCGATAATGACAAAGACCTTACACGATGTCTGCTTGGCTGAAAGGCTTAGGAAAAGTCTGAAATTTTGAGCGACGGAATATAGGACAAGAAAAAAGCCGCTCCGGCGGGAACCGGGAGCGGCTTCGGGAGGGCAGGCCGTTCGGGCCTGCTGCGAGAGGTTAGTGGAAGTGTGGCTGGGCGGGTGAGGCGTCTTCCGGCATTTCCGCGTGGACGATTTCGCCGAGCGGATCTGCGTAAAGCGGCACGCCGCAGTCGTCGCAGTATTCGGGTTCGAAGCGGCCCGCGTGCCGTCGGACGTCGGTTACACCGCATTCCTTCAACAGGCTCACGATTTCCTCGAGCGGCCCTTCGATCGGCGCCTCGCCTTCGAGCGTCGCGCTGTCGATCGACACGTCGCCGTTTTCACGGCCGTAGAGCGGCCACACGACGCCGTAGATTACGTCGTTGCTCGCACGCCGAGTGAAGCCGACACGATATTCGTCGATACGGCGTTCGCCGAAGCCGGCGACCACCGCGCGCAGCTCCTGCGGTGCCGTACCAAGTGTGTCGAAAAGATAACGAATGGCGGTTCGCACCGTGTGTGGACGAATGCGTTCGTCCGCGTCGCGGCAGGCCGAGTAGTACGCGTCCGGAAGCAGGCACTCGAACTCGCATCCGGGCAGTGCGATCGACAGATTCGGGCCGCCTTGGGCCGTCCATTGTTCGAGGCACTGACCGCGCTCGATCCGGCTACCGCCTTCTTCTTCCTGCCAGCGGAACAGCGGCGCCCCGGCGGGCGCAGCGACGACGGCGAGCAGGAAGCGCGGGTCGGCCAGGATCGGCGAGGTTTCGGGCAGGTCGCCGAAGCTGAGCTTGGGTGTGTGCTGGCCGATCGCCGCATGCGCGAGCTGCTGGGCAAGACGGTAGGTCTCGACGTGATGCCGCGGCAACTGGTCGATGCTGTAGAGGAACGGGGCAAGCCCGACGAGCGTGCCGTTCGCAAGGACATGAGCCTGCAGGTGCGTTCGCAGCGCGTCGGCCACGTCGCCCTTGAGCGGGCCCGACGGAATCATGTAGCGCGTCCATGCGAGAACGGGGACGGCGACCAGCAGCGCATCGTACGGCTGGCCGTCGTGCTCGATCACCATCGACTCGCTGTGGGTCTCGGCCATGTCGGCGAGCGCGCCGTAGGCGTCGGGATGATTCTGCTGCAGATGGTCGAGGGCTGCGTCGAGCGTGGTCTGGTTGCCGTTGCGGACTATCTTGGCGAGCAGCGCGTCGAGCTTCGCTTCCCAGAAGCGATCCTCGATGCGGCTACCCGAGGCGAAGAGCGCAAGCGACAGACCGACCAGTTTGTCGGCATCGGGGGGGAGGCGTTTGGCGATTCGCTGGCGCATATTAAAGACGTATATAGAAAGAGGCGAAGAACCTCATATTCTAGTCCGTTCTTTGCACCATAAGCGGTCTTGTGCCCTGGCATGGCCGGACGGCCGAATTGCGGGTTTTGTAAAAAAGTTGTATCGAACCCCTTGCGCGATCGAAGCGAGCTGCATAGAATCACGCCTCTTTCGCGCTAACGGAAACGCGGCGCGGGAGAGGGGAAGCGAAGTCGGCGGTGTGCAGCGGGTTGGGCGCACGGCTGGCGCAGGAAGATGGACCCCCGCAGTCGCAACGAAGTGGTTAAAAAGTTGTTGACGAGCTGCGAAACACGGTTCATAATCTCGCTTCTCTGCTGCTGAAAACGCAGCGCTGCTGAGAAGCGCGAAGTTTCTCGCAGAAATGCTCTTTAAAAATTAACAGCCGATAAGTGTGGGCGCTTGATGGAAGCGAGCTGATCTTCGGGTCAGATAGCGAAAGTATCAAGAGTCTCACACTAAAGTAAGTCAGGTTTATGAAGTGATTCATATTCCTGTCAGCTTTGAGTGAGCGACCGGTTCGAAAGAACCGAAAACAGTAACAGGTTTAAACTGAAGAGTTTGATCCTGGCTCAGATTGAACGCTGGCGGCATGCCTTACACATGCAAGTCGAACGGCAGCACGGGTGCTTGCACCTGGTGGCGAGTGGCGAACGGGTGAGTAATACATCGGAACATGTCCTGTAGTGGGGGATAGCCCGGCGAAAGCCGGATTAATACCGCATACGATCCATGGATGAAAGCGGGGGACCTTCGGGCCTCGCGCTATAGGGTTGGCCGATGGCTGATTAGCTAGTTGGTGGGGTAAAGGCCTACCAAGGCGACGATCAGTAGCTGGTCTGAGAGGACGACCAGCCACACTGGGACTGAGACACGGCCCAGACTCCTACGGGAGGCAGCAGTGGGGAATTTTGGACAATGGGCGAAAGCCTGATCCAGCAATGCCGCGTGTGTGAAGAAGGCCTTCGGGTTGTAAAGCACTTTTGTCCGGAAAGAAATCCTTGGTTCTAATATAGCCGGGGGATGACGGTACCGGAAGAATAAGCACCGGCTAACTACGTGCCAGCAGCCGCGGTAATACGTAGGGTGCGAGCGTTAATCGGAA